>NZ_JABBFX010000006.1 GCF_012927085.1 Ramlibacter agri
CATGTGTAAAGCATTCCGCCAGCGTTCAATCTGAGCCAGGATCAAACTCTACAGTTCGATCTTGATGTTTGCTCATAGGAATCGAAGTGAACTTCACTTCTTTTCGTAGAGCGTTTGATTTGTTCCGAAGAACTTGGCAATTCCTGCCCACCAAACGCCCACGCTTATCGGCTGTAATTTGTTAACGAACCTGCAAGAATCTCCAGCGTTGCGCCTTCTTTTCTTGCCAACCTCGCTGCGATCAGCGAAGCCTTCGATTATGACACATTTTTTGAAAGCCGGTCAAGCTTTTTGAATTTCTTTCGCTGCCGTCTTGCTCTGCTTTCGCGTCGCGCTTCGTTCAGCGGAACCTCGAATTCTATACCGATTTTTGATCATCGGCCGAACTGAAGTTCGAAACTCTTTCCTCTGCCGTTGCCGTCGGACCGAAGCCCTTCTTGTCGTCAGCGGAGCCCGCGACTATAGCACGACTCGGGAAAGCCCGACTAGCCTTGCAGCGGCAACGACCGGTAACGACGCCCGTTCAGGGCGAACAGCGCGTTCGCCACCGCCGGGGCGATCGGTGGCACCCCCGGCTCGCCCACGCCGGCTGGAGGCCGCTCACTGGGGACGATCCAGGTCTCCACGACCGGCGTAGCAGCCAGTCGGAGCACGGGATAAGTGGGGAAGTTCCCCTGCTGTACCACGCCGCCCTGGATGTCGATCCTTCCATGGAGCGCAGCAGTGAGACCAAACACCACCGCGCTCTCCATCTGCTGGGCGATCACATTGGGATTGACCGCCGTGCCGCAGTCGATCGCACAGACCACCCGGTGCACGCGCGGCTGCCCGCCCTCGATGGACACCTCGGCCACCTGGGCCACGACGCTGCCGAAAGACTCATGCAGCGCCACGCCGCGCGCGCGCCCCAGCGGCAGCCGCGAGCCCCAGCCGGAACGCGCCACTGCGAGATTCAAGACCGCCAGGTGCCGCGGCACCCCCTTCAACAGTTCGCGCCGCAGTTCCACCGGATCGCGCCTGAGTTCTGCCGCGATCTCGTCAATAAAGGATTCGGTGAAAAAGGCGTTGTGCGAGTGCCCAACCGAGCGCCAGAAACCCACCGGCACACCCGACTGGGTGAAAACATGCTCCATGCGCTGCTGGGCAAATCCATAGGGCTGGTCGAACAGGCCCTCGGAAGCCGTCTTGTCCGGCAGGTCCACCGGCCCTGACAGCGCCGGCAACGCACGCTCGATCCAGCGCGGCTGGATCGCATCCCCCGCCGACTTGACCTCCAGCCCCAACGGCTGGCCGGAAGCGTCGAGATGCGCCCGCATGCGCACCGCATGCATGGGCCGGTAGAAATCGTGCGCGGTGTCTTCCTCGCGCGACCACAGCAATTGAACAGGGATCCCGGGCAGGTCCATCGCCACCCGCACCGCCTGCGCCACGTAGTCCACCTCAAGCCGACGCCCGAAGCCGCCACCCAGCAGCGTGACGTGTACCTCGACGTTGGCAAGCGGGACCTTGGCCACGTGTGCGGCAGCGGCACGGCACATCTGCGGCGCCTGGGTTGCCGCCCAGACCTCCACGTGCGTGCCATCGAAGCGCGCCGTCGCGTTCATGGGCTCCATCGTCGCGTGGGCCAGGTAGGGCGCGCTGTACCAGGCCTCGAGCGTGCGGCCGGATGAAGCCGGCGCCGCTTCGCCCCGCGTATAGAACACATGCCCGTCCCGCGACTTCACAGCCTCCGCGAGTTCGCGCGCAATGACCGTGCTGTCCAGGCCGCCGGCCGGCCGCTGCCGCCATTCCACGTCCACAGCCTGAGCCGCCTGGCGGGCCAGCCACGAGTTGTCTGCGACCACGGCAAAGCCAGCCGTCGAACCCGCCAGGGCCGGCAGCATCACCAGCCGGTGCACGCCCGGCATGGCCAACGCCTTGGCCGCATCCACCCGCCCAGGCGCCCCACCCAGCATGGGAGCCAGCCGCAAGGCGGCATAGAGCATCCCGGGCACCCGCACGTCGATGCCGAAGCGGGCACTGCCATCCACTTTGCCGGCCAGGTCCAGCCGCGGCGCCGGTCGGCCGATGATGTGCCAGTCCTTGCGCGCCTTCAGCGTCACCTCGCCAGGCGGCGTGGCCGCCGCGTAACGCGCCAGTTCACCATACGGCGCTGCCCGGCCCGCGGAGTGCGTCACGACGCCGTTGGCCGTGCGCAGTTCCTCCACCGGCAGCTTCCACTGCAGGGAGGCCGCGCCCAGCAGCGAGGCCCGGGCAGTCGCCGCCGCAAGACGCACCACGTCCCAGGCATCGGCAACGCTGGAGGAGCCCCCTGTCGCATTGATGCCCAGCTCCCGCGCCACCTTGCCGACCAGCCAGCGGCTGGCCTGGACGCGCCCGAAGCCGTCCTGGCGCTCCTGTTCCAGCGGATGGAAGGGCAGGCCACCCAACAGCATCGCCACGTTGCCGTAGATCGCATCGGCGCCGGCCTGTTCGATGCGCATGGCGGACAGCGGCACGTCCAGTTCCTCCGCGGCCAGCATCGGCAGCGCGGTGTGCACGCCCTGCCCCATCTCGCTGCGCGGCATGGAAAGGATGACCGTCCCATCCGGATTGATCTTGATCCAGCCGTTGAGCGCGATATCGCCCTCGCCCGGCAGCATCATGCTGCCGATGCCGATGCGCGAGCGCGCCGGCAGCACGCCCCAGCCAACCACCAGCGCTGCCGCCGCCGTCGTGCCCAGCAGCCAGCCGCGCCGCTTCACGCCTTCACCCCGGCGGCCCGCTTGATCGCGGCGCGCACCCGCTGGTAAGTGCCGCAGCGGCAGATGTTCGTGATGGCATCGTCGATGTCCGCGTCCGTCGGCTTGGGCTTCTTTTCCAGCAGCGCCGCGGCCGCCATCAGCATGCCGCTCTGGCAATAGCCGCACTGCGGCACCTGTTCCGCGATCCACGCGGCCTGCAGCGGATGCGCCTTGCCGGCGGGCGCCAGCCCTTCGATGGTCTGGATCTTCTTGCCGGCCACGCTGCCCACCGCCACGACGCAGGAGCGCACCGCCTGGCCGTCGACGCGCACCGTACAGGCCCCGCAGGCCGCGACACCGCAACCGAACTTGGTGCCGGTCAAGTTCAGCAGGTCGCGCAACACCCACAGCAGGGGCATGGCCGGATCGGCCCGGATTTCCTGGCGACTGCCATTGATGTTCAGTTCCACGAATCCTCCGCGCCCGGTCCATTCCACTATAGCCAAGCCGGCCGTGCACGGCGACTCCTCCGTTGCGCACGCGCCGCGGTGCTAACCTCGGGCGCTTTCCCGCGTTTCCCTCCCCATGGCCCTGATCACCCTTGCCGACGCCCACCTCGCCTTCGGCCACGTAGCCCTCCTGGACCACGCCGATTTCTCCCTGCAAGCCGGCGAACGCGTGGGCCTGATCGGCCGCAACGGCGCCGGCAAGTCCTCCCTGCTGAAGATCCTGGCCGGGCTGGAGCGTCCCGACGACGGCGAAGTGCAGTTCCAGCAAGGCCTGCGCAGCACCTACGTGGCCCAGGAGCCGAACCTCGACGAGCACCAGACGGTGTTCGAGTCCGTGCGCGCCGCGCTGGACGACGTCATTCGCCTGATCGACCGCTATACCCATGGCGAAGGCGACCTCGACCTCCTGCAAGGCCAGATCGAGGCCCAGGACGGCTGGAACTGGCAGCAGCGCATCGACGAAACGCTGCACCGGCTGCACCTGGAGCCCGAAGCGCGCATCGGCACGCTCTCCGGCGGCAACCGCAAGCGCGTGGCACTGGCGCAGGCGCTGGTGCGCCGCCCCGACGTGCTGCTGCTGGACGAGCCCACCAACCACCTGGACCTGGACTCCATCGAGTGGCTGGAAAACCTGCTGCTGGAGTTCCGCGGCAGCGTGGTGCTGATCACGCACGACCGCGCCTTCCTCGATCGCGTGTCCACCCGCATCGTGGAGCTCGATCGCGGCCGGCTGCTCTCCTACCCCGGCAACTTCACCCAGTACCAGGCGTTGAAGGAGGAGCAGCTCGCGCAGGAAGCCGTCATCAACGCCAAGGCCGACAAGCTGCTGGCCCAGGAAGAGATCTGGGTGCGCAAGGGCGTGGAAGCGCGGCGCACGCGCTCGCAAAGCCGCATCGGCCGCCTGCAGCAGCTGCGCGCGCGCCGGTCCGAGCGGCGCGAAGCGCTGGGCCGCGTGAACATGGACATCGCGTCCGGCCAGCCGGGCGGCAAGATCGTCGCCGAGCTGCAGCACGTGTCCAAGTCCTTCGGCGACCGCACCATCGTGCGCGACTTCAGCGACATCATCCTGCGCGGCGACAAGGTCGGCGTGATCGGTCCCAACGGCGCCGGCAAGACCACGCTGCTGAAACTGATCCTGGGCGAGCTCGCGCCCGACAGCGGCCAGGTGCGCCTGGGCACCAACCTGCAGGTCGCCTATTTCGACCAAATGCGCACCGCGCTGGACCCGGACGCCACGCTGGAGGACTTCATCAGCCCCGGCAGCGAGTGGATCGAGATCGGCCGCCAGCGCAAGCACGTCAAGAGCTACCTGGGCGATTTCCTGTTCTCGCCCGCGCGCGCCACCTCACCCGTGCGCTCGCTCTCCGGCGGCGAGCGCAACCGGCTGCTGCTCGCGCGCCTGTTCGCGCGGCCTGCCAACGTGCTGGTGCTCGACGAACCCACCAACGACCTCGACATCGACACGCTGGAGCTGCTGGAAGAACTGCTGCAGGACTACGAGGGCACGGTGTTCCTCGTGAGCCACGACCGCACTTTCCTCGACAACGTCGTTACCAGCACCATCGCCTTCGAGGGCGAGGGTCGCTGGCGCGAGTACGAAGGCGGCGTCGAGGACTGGATCGCGCAATCGCGACGCGCGCGCGAGTTCGCGGCAACGCAAGTCGCCGCGCCCGCTGCGCCAGCGCGCGGCAAGCCCGCTGCTGCACCCTCCCAGCCGCAGGCTGCCAAGCGCAAGCTGGGCTACAAGGAACAGCGCGAACTCGAGGCGCTGCCGGCGCTCATCGAAGCGCTGGAGCACGAACAGAAGGCAATCCAGCACGAACTCGCCACCGGCGCGGTCTATCGCGACGACCCGGGTCGCGCCGCGCAGCTCGTGCAACGCACTGGCGAAATTGAAGACCAATTGATGCAGGCGCTGGAGCGCTGGGAAGAACTGGGCCAGCTGTAGGCATTTGCCGGCAGCAAGTCGTGGCCATTGCTGACCTTGCTGCGCCCCTGTGAAGCAGGGGCCGCGGCTAAAGTGGCCAGCAGCCCATGAATAACAGCGCCGCCACCGAGAACGCATCGCCCTTCCACTGGCAGAAGCTGTGGCGCTGGTGCGCCGCGGTCATGCTGCTGTCCTGGGCCACCGGTTGCGCCAGCCTCCCGGCCAACACCAATCGCACCCGCACGACAGCCTTCGCGCAGCCCGAGACCACGCCGCTCGGCCAACTGGTCGCGCAGCGTCGCACGGAGGCCAACGCGCGCAGCGACTCCGGCTTCCACTTGATGGAAGACACGGACATCGCGTTCACGAGCCGCATCGCGCTGATCGAAGGCGCGCAGCGCTCGCTGGACCTGCAGTACTACGCCATCCATGCCGACGCGAGCACCGAGGTGCTGCTGCAGAAGCTGCGCGATGCCGCCGGCCGCGGCGTGCGCGTGCGCATCCTGCTGGACGACTTCAACTCCGTGGGCCAGGACGCGCAGGTTCTGCGCCTGGCCTTCGTGCCCAACATCGAGATGCGGCTGTTCAACCCGCTGCCCGGCTCGCGCGGCAGCATGGTGGGCCGCATCTTCAGTTCGCTGCACGACTTCGACCGCATGCAGAAGCGCATGCACAACAAGCTGTTCATCGCCGACAACGCCTGGGGCATCACCGGCGGCCGCAACCTGGGCGACGCCTATTTCGGCAGCAGCGACAAGCAGAATTTCGTCGACCTCGATGTGCTGGCCGCCGGCCGCATCGTGCGCGACATGTCCGCGAGCTTCGACCGCTTCTGGAACGACGAACTCGCCTACCCGGTGCAGACCTTGCTGGATCCGCAGGACCTGGACGAACTGCGCAAGCCGCAGGCGCCCGCTTCGGCGCCCGGCCCGCAAGGCGGCGTGGTGCGGACCGCTGCGGAGGCCAAGCCGCTGCCGGTCACGGTCAGTCCGACGGTGCTGCCCAGCGTCACCCCTTCGGCCGTGGTGCAAGCCGAGCGCCCCCCGCTGGACCTGCGCACGGTGTCGCTGACCTGGGCGCCCTCGGTGCTGCTGGCCGACGCTCCCGGCAAGGTCGGTCCTGGCGACGACGAAGTGAATGCCGGCGAGACCGTCATCGACGGCCTGCTGTCGATGATCCAGGGCGCGCAGCGCGACGTGCTGATCGTCTCGCCCTACTTCGTGCCGGGCGCGCGCATGATGGCCGTGTACAAGGAGCTGCGCCAGCGCGGCGTGCGCATCCGCGTGCTCACCAACTCGCTGGCCTCGAACGATGCGCCGGCCGCGCATGCCGGCTACGCACGCTATCGCAAAGCCCTGCTCGCGATGGGCGTCGAGGTGTACGAAATGCGCTCGGACCCGGAAGCCGTCGCCGACCTGCTCGGAGGTTCACACGGTGGCAGCCAGGCCGGCAGCGCCGGCTCCGGCGTCAGCCTGGGCAGCGGCCCTGGCGGCTCGAAGAGCGGCACCCAGAGCCGCGCCAGCCTGCATTCCAAGGCGGTGTTCATCGACGGCCGGCTGGCGGCGATCGGCTCCATGAACCTGGACCTGCGCTCGCAACTGAAGAACAGTGAAGTCGGCCTGGTGATCCGCAGCGGCTCGCTGGTGCAGCAGGCCACGCAGATCGTGGAGCACACCTTCGCCACCGCGGCCTACCGGCTGGAGCAACGCGACGGCCATTTCCACTGGCATGCCCCCGCCGGCGCGGGCTTCGCGGACAGCGACAGCGAGCCGGGCGCGAGCACCAGGCTCAAGCTGCTGGTGGATGTGCTGGGGCCCTTCGCGCCGGACGAGATGTTGTAGCGGCTACATCCGCTTCACCAGCTCCGCGTACTTCTTCCAGAACGCCGCGTCCTGCGTGGTCGCGAAGTTGATCCGCATCAGCGTGCTCGGCTTGCGCTCCGCATGGAACAGCGCCCCGGGCGCCAGCAGGTAGCCCTCGTCCAGCATGCGCTGCGCCAGCGCATCGGTGTCCACGCCCGTGTCCACCCAGCCGAACAGGCCGGCCGGTTCGGCGGCGAACTTGCAACCCGCATGCATTGCCAGCTTCACGCTGCGGCTGCGCGCCACGTCCAGCCGGGTGCGGATGCGTTCGCAGTGGCGCCGCAGCTGGCCCTGCTCGATGCACAGCGCCAGCGCCTTTTCCATCAGCGAGGGCGTGGTCAAGGTTGCCAGCAGCTTGGTGTCCAGCAGCTGCTCCACCAGGTCGGGTGGAGCGGCCATGAAGCCGATGCGCCAGTTCGGCGCCAGGATCTTGGCGAAGCCACCCACGTAGATGGTGCGCCGCAGGCCGTCCAGCGCGGCGAGGCGCGTGGCGTGCGCCGGCGCGATGTGGCTGTAGGTGTCGTCCTCGACGATGTGGAAGTCGTGCTGGTTCGCCAGCTGCAGGATGCGGTGCGCGCTGCCCGGTGACAGGCAGTAGCTGGTCGGGTTGTGGAAGACGCTGACGCTCACATAGAGCTTGGGCTTGTGCAGCGCGCAGTACTGCGCCATCACTTCCAGGTCCGGCCCGTCGGCGCGGCGCGGCACCGGCAGCAGGCGCATGCCCAACGCATTCAGCCGCGCGAACTCCACCGCC
This sequence comes from Ramlibacter agri, assembly GCF_012927085.1. NCBI lineage: Bacteria > Pseudomonadati > Pseudomonadota > Betaproteobacteria > Burkholderiales > Comamonadaceae > Ramlibacter > Ramlibacter agri. The sequence goes on from NZ_JABBFX010000006.1 coordinate 7,776, forward strand.
CAGCCGGGCTCCTCCACCATCACCGGGTCACCGGGACGCAGCAGCGTGCGGCTGACGATGTCCAGCGCGTGCGTCGCGCCGACCGAGGTGATGATCTGGTCGGGCGCGGCCGGCACGTGCAGGCCGCCCAGCTTGCCGGCCAGCGCCCGGCGCAGTCCGCCATCGCCCAGCGGCTCGCCGTACTGCAGCGAGCATTCGTTCAGTGCCCGCGAGTTCGTGACCTTGCGCACTGCGGCGGGCATGAAAGTGGACTCCAGCCAGTCGGACGGGAACACGCCCATGCCCGGCTGCGGCTTGTCGCTGATCTTGTGGAACATGCCGCGGATGAGGGACGTGGCGTTCACCGGGCCCGGCTGGCGGCGCGCCACGATCCAGTGCGCCGCGGTCCAGGCCGCGGCGCCCTTGTCATCGGCCGGCGCGCCGCCGTTGTCCTCGCTGCGCGCGCCGGACAGCTCCCGCACGAAGAAGCCGCGGTTCTTGCGGGCCTCCACCAGGCCCTGCGCCAGCAGCTGGTCGTAGGCCGCCACCACGGTGGACGGACTCACGCCGTTTTGCTCCGCGCACTGCCGCACCGAAGGCAGGCGGGCGCCCGGCGCCAGCAGTCGGTTGCGGATGCGCTCCGCGAAACGGGCGGCCAGCTGCTCGGTGAGCGACTGCGACGAGGCCTTCATCAACATCCGAGTGGACTCCTCGTGTATTGGCATGGCGGCCAGTACAGATGCCGATGTGATCTGGCAAACTGTACTGGTCGTGTATTGGTGCCGAAGATTACATTGCTTGCGATGCCCCTGCAACATCGTCTGCCATGACCCCCGCGGAACTCACCGCGCTGCTGCTGTTCGCCACGGCCATGAGCTTCTCGCCCGGACCGAACACGACGCTCTCCACCGCGCTCGCGGCGAACCGCGGCTTGCGGCCGGCCCTGCGCTTCTGCTTCGCCGTGCCGACCGGCTGGACGCTGCTGATGGCCGCCAGCGGCCTCGGCCTGGGCGCATTGATCCTCGGCCTGCCGGCGCTGCGCTGGGCCGTCAAGCTGGTGGGCGTCGGCTACATGCTGTGGCTCGCCTGGAAACTCGCGCGCGCCGCGAAGATGACGCAGGTGGACGGCGCGCGGCTGGAAGTGGGCTTCTGGCAGGGCGTGTCGCTGCAGTTCGTGAACATCAAGGCCTGGCTGCTCGCACTGACGCTCAGCGCCGGCTGGGTGGTGAACGCTGCCGGCCAGCCCGCCAGCAACCCCGGCGAGCGGCTGACCATCATCTGCGCGATCATGGCCGTGTTCGCCTTCAGCAGCAATTTCGCCTACGCGCTGGCCGGCTCGCTGCTGCGCCATTGGCTCGCGCAAGGCAAGCGCCTGCTCTGGTTCAACCGCGTGCTCGCACTGGTTCTGGTGGCGACGGCCGCCTGGATGCTGGTGGTATGAACGTGCAGGATCGCCAGGGCCTCGCGCTCGGCTTCGCCGGCGTGGCCATCTTCGCCCTGACCTTGCCGATGACGCGGCTGGCCGTCGGCACGCCGGCCGCGCCGCTCATGTCCGGCTGGTTCATCGCCTTCGGCCGGGCGGCGATCGCCGGCCTGCTGTCCATCGCCTTCCTGCTCGCGACGCGCGCGGCCCGGCCGCGACGCGCCGACTGGGCCCCGCTCGCCCTCACGGCAGCGGGTGTTGTCTTTGGCTTCCCCCTGTTCAGCTCGCTCGCCCTGCGCTACGTGGAGGCGGTGCACGCCAGCGTGATCATCGGCGCGCTTCCGCTCGCCACCGCGCTGGTCGGCGCCCTGCTGCATCGCCAGCGGCCCTCCGTCGGCTTCTGGCTCTGCGGCAGCGCCGGCAGCGCGCTGGTGATCCTCTACGCCCTGCTCAAGTCCGGCAACGGCGTGGCTTTGCATTTCGCCGACTTGCTGCTGCTCGCCGCCGTCGCCTGCGCCGCCGTCGGCTATGGCTACGGCGCGCGCCTGTCGCAACGCATGCGCGCCGAACACGTGATCTGCTGGGCGCTGGTGCTCTCGCTGCCGCTCACCGCACCGCTGGCCCTGTGGACCGCCCCCCGCGCGGCCGTGCCCGCCTCCGCCTGGTTCGCCTTCGGCTACGTCGCGCTGTTCTCGATGTGGATCGGCTTCTTCGCCTGGTACCGCGGCCTGGCCCTGGGCGGCACCGTGCGCGTCAGCCAGGTGCAACTGGTACAACCCTTCCTGAGCATGCTGTTCGCCGTGCCCCTGCTGGGCGAACGGTTGGACGCCCTCACCCTCTTCTTCGCGCTGGCGGTCCTCGCCACCGTGTTCGCAGGCAAGAAAATGCCCGTGCACGCGGCGCCCCGGCGCCCCCACGTCTCCCTGGAGCAAGCATGAAACTGAACGACCTGCAGTCCAAGGCCCCGGCCTGGACCCTCGCCCGCCGCGCCGAGCGCATGAACCCCTCGGTGATCCGCGAGATCCTGAAAGTCACGGAGCGTCCCGGCATCATCAGCTTCGCCGGCGGCCTGCCCTCGCCCAAGACTTTCCCGGTCCAGGCCTTCCACGAAGCGTGCGAGAAGGTCCTGCGCGACGACGGCCACGGCGCCCTGCAATACGCGGCCAGCGAAGGCTACGGCCCCCTGCGCGAACAGGTCGCGGCGCTGCTGCCCTGGAACGTGGACCCCGCGCAAGTCCTGATCACCACCGGTTCGCAGCAAGCCCTGGACCTCATCGCCAAGGTGCTGATCGACGCCGGCAGCCGCATCCTGGTGGAAACGCCCACCTACCTCGGCGCGCTGCAGGCCTTCGCGCCCATGGAGCCGGAAGTGGTCGGCGTGAAGGGCGACGCGCACGGCGTGGACCTGGCCGACCTCGGCGCCAAGGCGCCGGGCGCCCGCTTCTTCTATGTGCTGCCCAACTTCCAGAACCCTACGGGCCGCATGATGAGCGAAGCCGGCCGCGCCGGCCTGGCTACCGCCGCCGCGCAGTTGAACCTGCCGCTGGTGGAAGACAACCCCTATGGCGACCTGTGGTTCGACGCGCCGCCGCCGGCGCCGCTGACGGCACGCAACCCCGAAGGCAGCATCTACATGGGCTCCTTCTCCAAGGTGCTCGCGCCCGGCCTGCGCCTGGGTTATGTGGTGGCGCCGGCCGCCATCGCGCCCAAGCTGCTGCAGGCCAAGCAGGCCGCCGACCTGCACACGCCGGGCTTCAACCAGCGCGTCGTCAGCGAAGTGCTGAAGGACGGTTTCCTGGACCGCCACGTGCCGACGATCCGCGCGCTGTACCGCGAGCAGCGCGACGCCATGCTGCGCGCGCTGGACCGCGAGATGGCCGGCCTGGACGTGCAATGGAACAAGCCCGATGGCGGCATGTTCCTGTGGGCTCGACTGCCGGAAGGCGTGCGCGCGCTGGACCTGCTGCCCAAGGCGGTGGACCGCGGCGTGGCCTTCGTGCCCGGCGCGGCCTTCTACGCCGAGGTGCCGGACGAGCGCACCCTGCGCCTGTCCTTCGTGACGGCGACGCCGGAACAAATCGACACCGGCATCGCCGCCCTGGCAGCCGCCATCCGGGAAGCGCTCTGACCATGAAGTTCTGGGGCCGCATCTCCTCCATCAACGTGCGCAAGGTCGTGCTCACGGCGCAGCTGCTGGGCATCCCGTTCGAGCGGGTCGACGCCGGCGCCGCCTTCGGCATCGTGCAGACGCCGGAGTACAAGGCGCAGAACCCAAACTCGCTGGTGCCGCTGCTGGACGAAGAGGACGGCTTCACGCTGTGGGAGTCGAACGTGATCGTGCGCTACTTGTGCGCGCAGCATCCGCAGCAGGGCCTGTACCCGCAGGACCTGCGGCAGCGCTTCGACGCCGAACGCTGGATGGACTGGCAGCAGACGACGCTGAACGGCGCCGGCCGCGAAGCCTTCATCCAGTTGATCCGCACGCCCGCCGACAAGCGCCGGCCGGAAGCGATCGATGCCTCCATCGCGGCGACCGAGCCCTTGCTGGCCATGCTCGACGCGCACCTGGCGAAGCAGCCCTTCATGGCAGGCGCGCAACTGACCATGGCCGACATCCCCATCGCCTGCGAGATGCACCGCTGGTGGGGCCTGCCGCTGGAGTTCCCGCAGCGACCGCACCTGCGGCGCTGGTACGACGGCATCCGCGCCCTGCCCGCCGCGCGCGGTGCGCTCGACGTTCCCCTGAGCTGACACCATGCAAGACCGCCTCTTCAAGCAAGTCGACGTCTTCACCGCAGTGCCCTACCTCGGCAACCCGGTCGCCGTGGTGCTGGACGCGCAAGGCCTGGCCACCGAGGAGATGCAGCAGTTCACGCGCTGGACCAACCTCTCGGAAGCCACTTTCCTGCTGCCGCCCACGCACCCGGAAGCCGACTACCGCGTGCGCATCTTCTACCCGTCCGCCGAACTGCCTTTCGCCGGGCATCCGACCCTGGGCAGCTGCCACGCCTGGCTGGAAGCCGGCGGCAAGCCCAAGGGCGAGTACGTGGTGCAGGAGTGCGGCGTCGGGCTGGTGAAGCTGAAGCGCGATGGCAGTCGCCTCGCCTTCGCCGCGCCGCCGCTGCGCCGCGGCGGTCCGCTGGATGACAGCGACGTCGACCTCATCGCCCGCGGCCTCGGCGTTCCGCGGAGTGACATCGTCGCCCACGCCTGGTGCGACAACGGACCCAAGTGGCGCGGCGTCATGCTCAAGTCCGCGGAACAGGTGCTGGCACTCAAGCCCGATGGCGCCGTGCTCGCCGGCCTGGACGTCGGCGTGATCGGCCCGCGCGGCAAGGTGGGCGTGGTCGCGCCACGCGGTAACGACTGCGCCTTCGAAGTGCGCGCCTTCTTCCCCGCCAACAACGGCATGGGCGAAGACCCGGTCACCGGCAGCCTCAATGCGGCGCTCGCCCAGTGGCTGATCGCTGCCGGCATGGCGCCCGAACGCTACATCGCCAGTCAGGGCACGGTCCTGGGCCGGGCCGGGCGCGTGCACATCGAGCGCGACGCACAGGGCGAGATCTGGGTGGGCGGCGCGTCCGTCACCTGCGTCGATGGCAGCGTGAGGCTTTGAGATGACGGCCCGGACCGACCACCTCGTCATCGGCGCGGCAACGCTGGACGAAGGCGTGGCCTGGGCCGAAGCCACGCTGGGCGTCGCGCCCGGCCCCGGCGGCGAGCACCCGCTGATGGGCACGCACAACCGGCTGCTGCGCATTGCGACCGTCGACTATCCGCGGGCCTATCTCGAGATCATCGCGCCGCAACCCGGGCGGCAGCCGCAACAGGGCAAGCGCTGGTTCGACCTCGACGACGAGACCGTGCGCGACACGCTGCGGCGCCATGGCCCGCGGCTGCTGCACTTCGTCGCCAACGTGCCGGACGTGCGCGCAGCCTGCGCGGCGCTGGAGCGCGCCGGCTACGAACACGGCGAGGTCGCGCGCGCCTCGCGCATGACGCAGCGCGGCTTGCTGGAATGGCAGATCACCGTGCGTGCGGACGGCCGCCGCCTCATCGCCGGCATGCTGCCGACGCTGATCGAATGGGGCGAGACGCATCCGGCCGCGTCGATGCCGGAGTCGGGCGTGACCTTGCACTCGCTCACCGCCTGGCACCCGCTGGCGCCCGAACTGCGCGGCGCCTACGAGGCGATCGGCCTCCTGGGCGTACAGGTCAAGGAAGGCCCCGCCAATCTCTGCGCCACGCTGGACACGCCGCGCGGGCGCGTGCAGCTGCAATCGAAAGGACTGTGATGCTGCATGTCGGCGAAGTCGCCTGGTTCGCGCTGGCAGCGCTGGTGCTGGTGCTGACGCCTGGCCCCAACATGATCTACTGCGTCTCGCGCTCGCTGGCACAAGGGCCGCGCGCCGGCCTGGTGTCGCTGGGCGGCGTGCTGCTCGGTTTCCTCGCGCACCTGGTGGCCGCGACCCTGGGCCTCACCGCGCTGCTGCTCGCGGTGCCGATCGCGTTCGACGCGCTGCGCATCGCGGGCGCTGCCTACCTGCTGTGGCTGGCCTGGGAGGCCGTGCGCCCGGGTGGCAGCACGCCCTTCCAGCCGCGCGCGTTGCCGATCGACTCGACGGCGAAGCTGTTCCGCATGGGCCTGCTCACGAACGTGCTGAACCCGAAGGTCGCGATCTTCTACCTGTCGTTCTTCCCGCAGTTCCTGCATCCGGAACGCGGCAACGTGGCCTGGCAGGCGCTACAGCTGGGCGCCATCCAGATCCTCACCAGCGGCGCCGTCAACGCGCTGCTGGTGCTCGGGGCCGGCCGCATCAGCAGCTTCCTCGCACGGAGCCGCGGCTGGCTACGGGCCCAACGCTGGGTGATGGGAACCGTGCTGGGCCTGCTGGCCGCCCGCATCGCCTTGCTGGAGCAGAAATGAATTTCACGCGCGCAGAAGTCGAATCCGCGCAGGCCACGGTGCACGCCGTGATGCCGCCGACCCCGCAATATGCCTGGCCGCTGCTGCGCGAACGCCTCGGCATGCCGGTTTGGGTGAAGCACGAGAACCACACGCCCGCCGGCGCCTTCAAACTGCGCGGCGGCCTCACCTACTTCGAGTCGCTCGCGCGGCGCGAGCCGAAGCTGCGCGGCGTGATCTCCGCCACCCGCGGCAACCACGGCCAGTCGGTGGGCTTCAGCGCACGCAAGCATGGCCTGCAGGCCACCATCGTCGTGCCGCACGGCAACTCGGTGGAGAAGAACGCCGCCATGCGCGCGCTGGGCGCCGAGTTGCTGGAACACGGCGACGATTTCCAGGCCGCGCGCGAGCATGCGATCGCGCTGGCCGGGCGGCAAGGCCTGCACATGGTGCCGTCCTTCGACCGCGACCTGGTGCGCGGCGTGATGACTTACTGGGTGGAGTTCTTCCAGAGCTTCGCGCCCGGTGAAGAGCCGGGCGTGGTCTACGTTCCGATCGGCCAGGGCTCGGGCTTCTGCGCCGCGGCGGCCGGCCGTGCGTACACCGGCGCCCGCAGCAAGCTGGTCGGCGTCGTGTCCGCGCATGCGACGACCTACCTGGACTCCTTCCGCGCCAAGCGCGTGGTGGAAGCGCCCGTCACGACGCAACTGGCCGACGGCATGGCTTGCCGCATCGCCGACGCCGAGGCGCTGGAAGTCGTGCTGCGCGAAGCCGATGACGTGGTCACGGTCACCGACGATGAAGTCGCCGCGGCCATGCGCCTTCTGTTCGCTGCCACCCACAACGTCGCCGAAGGCGCCGGCGCGGCCGCCCTGGCGGCGGCCATCCAGCAACGGGGCCGGACGAAGTCGCAGGCGGTCGGCGTGCCGATCACCGGCGGCAACGTCGACACCGAAGTCTTCGCGCGCGTTCTTGCGAACGGAACGTGACCAGCATGTGACGGCATGGGCCTGGAATTGCACCGGCCCAGTCACGCAAGGGACGCCCGGCGCCAGCCCGCACTTGCGACAATTCCGGCATGGGCACGCTCTATCTCGTCCGCCACGGCCAGGCCTCCTTCGGCGCCGACGACTATGACCAGCTCAGCGAACTCGGCGAGCGGCAAAGCGTCCGCCTCGGCGAATACTTCGCCGAGCGCGGCATCCGTTTCGATGGCCTGATCGCCGGCACCTTGCGCCGCCACAAGCAGACGCTGGCCGGCATCCTGCGCGGCATGCAGCACGCCGGCGAGCACCTCGCCTGGGACGGCCTCAACGAATACGACGCCGATGCGGTCATCGCGGCCATCCACCCGGAGAAGCTGGAGAAACCCAGCTCGCCGGAGCTGGTGAAGCACCATTTCCGCCTGCTGCGCGACGGCCTCGCGCAATGGATGGCAGGCGCCACCTCACCCGCTGGCATGCCCTCCTGGGCCGAGTTCAGCGCCGGCGTGGCCGGCGCGCTGGACCACGTGCGCGCCAAACACTACGGCCAGAACGTGCTCGTGGTCACCAGCGGCGGCCCCATCGCCACCGCCGTCAGCCAGGTGCTCGGCGCCCCGGCGCAGGCCACCATCGACCTGAACCTGCGCATCCGCAACACCGGCGTCACCGAGTTCGCCTTCACGCCCAAGCGCCACATGCTGGTCGGCTTCAACGCCATCCCGCACCTCGACGCGCCGGCCTACAAGGACTGGGTCACCTACGCCTGATCCGGCGCCGGGAAGCTGATGCGCCAGCCGCGGCGGCCGCCCGGCAAGGCGATCTGCGGCTGGAAGGCGCCGCCATGCAGCGACGCCACTTTCTCCGCCACGCGATGGCCCAGCCCCAGCTTCAGCGGTTGCAGCGGGCCCGCCGGCGCCGCGGCTTGCGACGCGTGCGACTGGCCGTCGTCGCTCACCTGCAGCCAGCGCGCGGCGGGGTCGAGCTCCACCTCCACCTGCGTGCCGGGCGGCGTGTGCGCCAGTGCGTTCTCGACCAGGTTGCGCAGCGCCAGTTCCAGCAGCACTGCATGGCCCGCGAGCGGAAACGGGCCCGGGCTGGACAGGCCCAGGTCGCGCCCGCCGGCATGCGCGGCCGGCGCGTATTCGCCCACCAGGCGGCGCGCGATCGCGTCCAGGTCCAGCGGTTGCACCGCTTCGTCCAGTTCGGCGCGGCTGGCCCGCGCCAGCGCCAGCAGGTGCGACAGCACCTCGCCCGCGCGCAAGGCATCGGCGCGCAGCCGGCCCAGCGCGGCTTGGTGCGCCGGGCCCGGCGGCTGGTCCTGCGCATTGCGCGCCTGCAGCGACAGCGAGGCGAGCGGCGTGCGCAATTCATGCGCGAACTCGTTGGCCAGTTCGCGCTCGCGCGTGAGCGCCGCGTGGTAACGCTCCACCAGCCGGTTGATCGCGTCGCTGGTGGCGGCGAGTTCGTCGTAGTGCGCAGGAGCGCGCAGCCCCTGCGGCTGCTGCACGTCCAGCGCGTGCACTGCGTCCGCCAGCTGCCGCAGCGGCTTCAGGCCGCGGTGGATGGCCAGGCCCAGCAGCAACGCAACCACCGGCAGCAGCAGCAGCCCAGGAATCACCACTTGGTGCGCGATGTCCGCCGCGAGCGCGTCGCGTTCCTGCAGCGACGACAGCACCATGAGCCGGTGTGCGTGCGCCTCGTCCCAGCGCGCGAAAGCGCGCCAGGGCTGCTGCGGCTCGCCCAGTTCCAGCGTGGCATAGCCTTCGGGGCTGGCAAACGGTGGCACCGGCGCTTCGCCGCTGCGCGAGACCAGCTGGCCGTCGGCATTCCACCAGATCACCGACAGCGAGCTCTGCACGTCGTGGGCCTTCAGCGCCGCGCCGTCGCTGGGGTGGTAGTCCCGGTTGCGCGGCAGCCCGGTATCGGTCAGCGGCAGCAGCAGCGCGCTGACACTGGCCAGGTGGCCGTCGGTCAATTCGTCGGCCTCGCGCGCACCGGTGCGGTAGGCCATCGCCATGAAGGTCGCCCACACCAGCACCAGCGCGCCCAGCGCCCAGGCCAGCAGGTGGCGGGTCAGCGTGGGCAGCGGGCGCGCCGGCAGGCCGTTCATGCGCCGGGCTCCGCCGGCACGTAATAGCCCACGCCGCGCACGGTTCGGACCACCTGCTCGCCCAGCTTGCGGCGCAGGCGATGCACGTGGACTTCGATGGCGTTGCTTTCCAGCGCCGCATCGAAGTTGTAAAGCTTCGCTTCGATCTGTGCGCGCGTCAGCACGTGCGGCCGCGCCTCCACCAGCGTCAGCAGCACCGAGAACTCGCGCCCGGACAGCTCCACCGGCTGGCCCGCGCGCAGCACCGTGCGCGCCGCCGGGTCGATCTCCAGTTCGCCGCAAAGCAGCTTGGGCTGGGCCCGGCCGGCGGCGCGTCGGCGCAGCGCCCGCATGCGGGCGGCAAGTTCGTCGGGGTCGAAGGGCTTGGCCAGGTAATCGTCCGCGCCCAGATCCAGGCCGGCAATGCGCGCGGCGACTTCGTCGCGGGCGGTCATGATCAGGACCGGCGTGTCCGGGTCGGGTTGCCGTCCCGGCGGCGACTGGCGCAGGCGCTCCAGCAGGGTCATGCCGTCGCCATCGGCGAGGCCCAGGTCCAGCAGCACGATGTCAAAAGCCTCCGCGCCCAGCGCGGCCCAGCCCCCGGCCACGCTGTCCGTGGTGTCCACGGCATAGCCCAGCCCCGCCAGGTGGGCTGCCAGCCCCTGGGCGATGCCCGCATCGTCTTCGACCACCAGCACGCGCATGCCCGGATTGTGCGGGAGGCCGCGGCAGGCGATTGACCCCATGCATGCCACGCCCGGACGGCCCTGCCACAATCAGGCTCCGGTCAGGCCCGCCCTGGGTGCCTGCCGCGCTCCCCACCCAAAGATGTCCGAACCCTCCCACGATACGCGCCGGCCCCGCAGTCCGGCCTGGCCCGTGCTTGCCGCCAGCCTGTGGATGGCGGTCCTGGGCAATGCGCCGCTATGGCGCGAACTCGGACGGCAAGGCCTGCTGGCCGCGCACGGCGGCTGGCTGCTGGCCCTGTGCCTGGGCGGCGCGCTGGCCGCGGTGCTGTTCTCGCTCCTGAGCCTGCTGGCCTGGCCGCGGCTGTTGAAGCCCGCCATCGCCTTGCTGCTGGTGGCCACCGCGGTCGGCGGCTATTACATGTGGACGTTCCACGTGGTGATCGACCCCGGCATGGCGGTCAACACCTTGCAGACCGACTGGGGTGAGACGCGCGACCTGCTCACGCCGCAGCTGGCGCTGGTGGTCGCGCTGGGCGCAGTCCTGCCCGCATGGCTGCTCTGGCGCCAGCCGCTCGCTTATGGCGGCTGGAAAGGCCGCAGCCTGCGCAACCTGGGTGGCGTCATCGCCGGCCTGGTGGTGGCCGCCGCCCTGGTGCTTGCGAGCTTCCAGCCGCTGGCCTCGGCGATGCGCAACTACAAGCACCTGCGCTACCTGATGAACCCGCTGACCTCGCTGTGGTCCTTCGGCTATGCCGCGGTCGGCGAGAAGCAACGGCCCAAGGGCATCGTGCCCCTGGGGCAGGACGCGCAGCTGGCGGCCAAGGGCCAGCGGCCCCCGCTAGTCCTGCTGGTGCTGGGCGAGACCGGGCGCTCCGGCAATTTCGGCCTGAACGGCTACCCGCGCGACACCACGCCTGAACTCGCCAAGGAAGGCGTCGTGAGCTTCCGCAACGCCTGGTCCTGCGGCACCAGCACCGCGGCCTCGGTGCCCTGCATGTTCTCGCACCTGGGGCGCGACGGCTTCCTGGCGCGGGAGCGCGATTCGGAAAACCTGGTCGACGTGCTGCAGCACGCGGGCCTCGCCGTGCTGTGGCTGGACAACCAGCCGGGCGGCTGCAAGGGCGTGTGCGAGCGCGTGCCCACCGTCAACACGTCCGACACCAAGGATCCGGCCCTGTGCAAGGACGGCGAATGCCTGGATGGCGTGCTGCTGCAAGGCCTGGACGCCCGCCTGGCGGCGCTGCCGGCAGACAAGCGCGCGCGCGGCGTCGTGCTCGTGATGCACCAGATGGGCAGCCACGGGCCGGCCTATTCGCTGCGTTCGCCGCCCGAATTCAAGCGCTTCCAGCCGGAGTGCACCAGCGCGCACCTGCCCGATTGCAGCGTGGAGCAGGTCCGCAACGCCTACGACAACAGCATCGCCTACACCGACCACATCCTGGCCTCCGCCATCGACTGGCTGAAGACGCAGAACGGCTACGACACCGCCTTCCTGTACGTGGCCGACCACGGCGAGTCGCTGGGCGAGAACAACCTTTACCTACACGGCCTGCCCTATGCCATCGCGCCCGACGTGCAAAAGCACGTGCCCTGGGTGCAGTGGCTGTCGCCCGGCTTCGAGCAGCGCACAGGGCTCACCGCGGGCTGCCTGAAAGGGCGGGTCGACACCCGCATCTCGCACGACAACCTGTTCCACACCGTGCTGGGCCTGCTGCAGGTGAGCACCCAGGCTTACCAGCGCGACCTGGACGCCTACGCAGGCTGCGGGGCGCACTGAGCGCAGGGGCCCGCTACACTCGGCCCACGATGTCCCACACCGACGACCACGGCGACGCGACCTGGTGGGTCGCCTGCCTCTGCGCCGAGTGGTGCGGGGTCTGCCGCGAGTTCCGCCCCGCCTTCGAGGCGCAGGCGCGCGCGCACCCGGGCCTGCGCTTCGCCTGGGTGGACGTGGAAGACGAGGCGGACGCCATGGGCGACGTCGACATCGAAACCTTCCCCACCCTGCTGGTCGGCCGCGGCGACCAGCCCCTGTTCCTGGGTCCCATCCCGCCGTCCGCCCCCGGACTGGCGCGCCTCCTGGCCACGCTGCGGGCTCATCCGAAGCCTGCGGCCGGCCTGTCTCCCGCCGCCGGCGCCCTGCTCCAGCGCCTGGCTGCCGACGTCCTGCCGAACGCCCTCGTCTGACGAGGTAGGGCCGCTCCTACATCCGGCCGCTTCCGTGCCTGACGAGCGGAGTGCGCGCTTGCAAGCTCAATCGCACCATGGACGGCGCAGACCGGACATGCAGTTCCAACACATTTCTGTTTTGCAAGGAGATCCAAAGATGGCTTCCAACAGTCAGGGCAACATGGGCGGCAAATCCAACCGGGGTTTCGCCTCCATGGATCCGCAGCGCCAGCGTGAAATCGCCAGCGAGGGTGGCCGCGCCGCACACGAGAAGGGCACCGCCCACGAGTTCACTTCGGAAGAAGCCCGCGAAGCCGGCCGCAAGGGCGGCCAGGCGCGCAGCGCCAACCGGCGCAACGCCGTGATGAACCAGAACAGCAGTTCGCACGCCTCGGGCAGCAACAGCAACCCGGGTTCGCACGGCGGCAGCAGCGGCAGCAGCAACAACGAGTGAAGAACCCGCGCGCACGAATAAGCCGCCCCCGGGCGGCTTTTTCCTTTCAGGCTTCGCCGAGTTGCCACTCCCCGACCAGGCGCACGCGCTGGTCGAGGTCTTCTGGCAGCTCCGGTATCAGCACCGGCGGCACCGGGGTTTCGTCGGCGCGCACGGGCGCCGGCGCTTCCGCAGCCAGGCGCTGCGGCAGGGGTAACTGGAAGACGGAGGAGAAGCGCATGATGACCACCTGCTCAAAGTTTAGGCAGGCTCTGTGGCACTCGTGTGAACGTCGGTAAGCAGCCGCGGAATATTCACGCACGCGTGGCCGCACGCCAACTCGGCCATGTGGAGGATGGCGTCAGCGACCAGGGATCGCCGCCCGCGCCATCGTCAACTCGCGCGCAAGCTCGCGTAGGACCCGGCGAGGCTCAGCCGGCGTAGACGGCCGATGGACGCTCGCCCGCCAGGGCCTGCAGCAGGTTGGTGGTGGCCAGTTCCGCCATCGCCTGCCGCGTCTCATACGTGGCCGAGCCGATGTGCGGCAGGGCCGTGACGCGCGGATGCTGGCGCAGCGGTGAATCGAGCGGCAGCGGTTCGGTGGCGAACACGTCCAGCGCCGCGGCGCGCAGGTGGCCACTGTCCAGGGCCGCCAGCAGCGCCGGCTCCTGCACGGTGGCGCCACGGCCGCCGTTGACGAAGATGGCGCCTTGCTTCATCAGCTCGAACTCGCGCACGCCCATCAGGCCGCGCGTCTTGTCGTTCAGCGGCAAAGTGGCGGCGACGATGTCGGACTCCGCCAGCACGGCATCGAGCGGGCGGTGCACCGCGTAGGGCAGGTCCACCGGTCGCGGGTTGTGATAGATCACGCGCATGCCAAAGCCCAGCGCCGCGCGCCGCGCCACGGCCTGGCCGATGCGGCCGAAGCCCAGGATGCCCAGGGTCTTGCCGTGCACGTCCCAGCCGAACAGGTCTTCACCGATGTTGCGGTCCCAGCGGCCTTCGCGCACGTGGTTGGCCAGTTCGACGATGCGGCGGCTGGCCGCCATGATCAGAGCGAACACCGTGTCGGCGGTCGTCTCGGTCAGCACGCCGGGCGTGTGGCACAGCGTGATGCCCCGCTGGCGCAGTTCAGCGATGGGGTAGTTGTCGACGCCCACGGAGATCGTCGAGATCACCTTCAGCCGGGGCGCCTGGTCCAGCAGCGCCGGCGTGATGGCGTAGCTGGAACCGATGAGGCCTTCAGCCGCCGGCAGCGCCGCGTCGAAAGCGGCCTTCTGCCCGGGGCCTTTGCGCGGGTTGGCGATGAGGACGTCGTGCTGCGCCTGGATCCGCGCCAGTTGGTCGCGCGGCAGTTCGCGGAAGACCAGCACCTTGCTCACAGTCCGCTCTCCTGCAATTGGGCCCGCGTCGGCAGGCCTTCGGTGTCGCCCAGCACCTGCACGGCGCGGGCGCCGATCCAGGCGCCGCGGCGCACCGCGTCGACCACGCTGCGGCCTTCCAGCAGCGCGCTGACCACGCCGACGGCAAAGCCATCCCCGGCGCCGACGGTGTCGACCACCTCGCGCACCGGGAAGCCTTCGATGAGGCCGCGGCCCTCCTCGCTGTCGTAGTAAGCGCCGGCCGGACCGAGCTTCACGGTCACCAGCTTGGCGCCGCGCTCGCGGTACCAGTGGGCGATGCCTTCCGGCGTGTCTTCCCCGGTGAGGAAGCGGCCCTCCTCGATGCCGGGCAGCACCCAGTCGGCCTGCACCGCCAGCGCGTTGATCTCGTGCCGCATTTCCTCGGGCGAGGCCCAAAGCGTGGGACGCAGGTTCGGGTCGAAGGAGATGCTGCGGCCGGCGGCACGCATCACTTCCAGGGTCTGGTGAGCCGCCGCGCGCGCGGTCGGCGAAATTGCGGCAAACACGCCGGTCGCGTGCAGGTGGCGCGCGCCGCGCAGCCAGTGCGCGTCGACATCTGCCGGCGACATCTGGCTGGCCGCCGAACCCTTGCGGTGGTACTCGATGGGCGGGTCGCTGCCGTCGGTGACGCGGCCCTTGAACTGGAAGCCGGTGCGCTGCGCCGGGTCGCTGACGACCCTTGAGCAATCCACGCCTTCGCGCTGCATCTCGGCCAGCAGGTAGCGGCCCAGCGAATCCGCGCCCAGGCGGCTGCACCAGGCCACGCGCAGGCCGAGGCGCGCCATGCCGATGGCGAAGTTGGTCTCGGCGCCGGCGGTGCGCTTGAGGAAGGACGTCGCCTGTTCCAGCGGGCCGGGACGGTCCGCGACGAACAGGGTCATCATCTCGCCGAAGGTGGCGACGTCGTACGTGAACTCCGCGCTCATACGGCGGCGGGCTGCTGATGCGATGACAGGATCTGGCCCAGGAAGGTCTTCGTGCGCGGGTCCTGCGGCGCGGTGAAGAACTGCTGCGGCGGCGCCTGTTCGACGATGCGGCCGTCGGCCATGAAGATCACGCGGTCGGCCACGCTGCGGGCAAACCCCATCTCGTGCGTCACGCACAGCATGGTCATGCCTTCTTCGGCCAGGCCAATCATCGTGTCCAGCACTTCCTTGACCATCTCGGGGTCGAGCGCGGACGTGGGCTCGTCGAACAGCATGATGCGCGGCGTCATGCACAGCGCGCGGGCGATCGCCACGCGCTGCTGCTGGCCGCCCGAGAGCTGGCTCGGGTACTTGTGGGCCTGGTCGGGGATGCGCACGCGCGTGAGGTACTTCATCGCCGTGGCTTCCGCCTCTTCCTTGCTGATGCCACGCGTGCGCATCGGCGCCAGCGTGCAGTTCTGCAGGATGGTGAGGTGGGGGAACAGGTTGAACTGCTGGAACACCATGCCGACCTCGGCGCGCACCTTGTCGATGTTGCGCTTGTGGCCGGTCAGGTCGATCCCGTCGACGACGATGCGCCCCTTCTGCACCGTTTCCAGTCCGTTGAGGCAGCGGATCAGCGTGGACTTGCCGGAGCCCGAAGGCCCGCAGACCACGATGCGCTCACCGGGCGCAACCGTGAGGTCGATGTCGGTGAGCACCTGGAACTTGCCGAACCACTTCTCCACGCCTTCCAGGCGGATGATGGGCTCGCTGTCTTGGGCGCGATCGTTCATGCTGTTCCCCGGGGGACGCTTACTGCATCTTCGGCAGGTCGGTGTCCAGCCACTTGCGGTACAGCTTGTTCAGCTCGCCGTTGGCCGTGTTCTTCGCGACGAAGTCGTTCACCGCCTTCAGCAGGTCTTCCTGGCCGGGACGCAGGGCGACCGCCATTTCCTGTTGCTTCAGCGTGAACTTGGGCTCGTACACGCCGGGCTGGCGCTTGTTGATCTGGGCGGCGACGGTGGTGGAGCAGCCGATGGCGTCGACCTGGCCGGAGATCAGGGCCTGCATGGCGGAGGCGTCGTCGTCGAAGCGGCGGATCTCGGTGCCTTGCGGGGCGATCTGCGTCAGCGCCACGTCCTGCGTGCTGGCGCGCGCGACGCCGATCTTCAGCGACTTGATGTCGGCCGGGCCCTTGATGTTGTCCTTCTTCGGGCCGTACAGGACGATGGTGGCGGCGGAGTAAGGCTTGGAGAACTGCACCTGCTTGGCGCGCTCGGGCGTGATGGCCAGCGAGGCGATCAGCACGTCGACCTTGTTGGTCAGCAGGAAGGGAATGCGGTTCGGGCCGGTCACCGGAACGATGTTGACCTTCACGCCCCAGTCCTTGCCCAGCAGCTTGGCAACGTCGGCGTCGTAGCCATCGGGCTGGTTCTGCGCGTTGGTCGTGCCGTAGGGCGGGAAGTCGACCAGCATGCCGACGTTGATTTCGCCCTTCTTCTTCAGCGCGTCGACGGTCTGCGCCAGCACGGGGGTGGCGGCAAAAGCCACGGTGGCGGCGAGGCCGAGGGCGGCAAAGGCACGGCGGGAGAGGGAATGCATTGTGGTTGTCTCCGGGTGGATGGAAAAGGAAAGGGGGTTCAGCGCGCCAGGGCGCGGGCCTGGCGCCGCTCCATGCGGGCAGCCAGCAGCGACAGCGGCCAGCACAGCACGAAGTAGATGGCCGCCACCAGGCTGAACACGATCAGCGGCTGGAAGGTGGCGTTGTTGACGATCTGGCCGGCGCGCGTGACTTCGGTGAAGCCGATGATGGCGGCCAGCGAGGTGCCCTTGATCACCTGCACCATGTAGCCCACGGTGGGCGCCAGCGCGATCTTGGAGGCCTGGGGCAGCACCACGTCGCGCATCTTGGCCACGTAGTGCAGGCCCAGCGCCTCGGCGGCCTCCCACTGGCCGCGCGGGATGGCCTGGATGCAGCCGCGCCAGATCTCGCCCAGGAAGGCGCTGGTGTTGAGGATCAGCGCGACGCCGGCGGCGACCCAGGGATTGACGTCGATGCCCAGCACCGGGAAGCCGAAGAAGATCAGGAACAGCTGCAGCAGCAGCGGCGTGCCCTGGAACACCTGCACGAACACGGTGGCCGCGCCACGGGCCAGGCGGCTTTCCGCGATGCGCCCGAGCGCCACCAGCAGGCCGCCGATGGTGCCGCCGATGAAGGCGATCAGCGACAGCCCGATGGTCCAGCGCGCCGCTTCGATGATGAACAGCAGGTCGGGATAACCGAAGGTGCGCATCAGCGGCGGTCCGGGTAGTTGAGGGCGAGCTGGTAGACCAGCCGGAACAGGCCGGAGAAGGCCAACGCGAGCAGGAAGTAGATGCCCGCCACCACGATGTAGATCTCGAAGCTGCGGAAGGTCTGCGACTGCAGGTTGGCGGCGACCGAGGTCAGGTCGTCCGCCGAGATGGCCGAGACCACCGCGGACGACAGCATCAGCAGGATGAACTGGCTGGTGAGCGCGGGATAGATCGCCTTCAGTGCGGGCTTCAGGATGATGAAGCGGAACACCTGGTGCCGCTTCATGTTCAACGCCAGTCCGGCCTCGATCTGCCCACGCGGGATCGACTCGATGCCGGCGCGGATGATCTCGGTGGCGTAGGCGCCCAGGTTCACCACCATCGCCACCAGCGCCGCGGCGTGGGCCGACCAGCGCAGGCCCAGCGCCGGCAGCGCGAAAAAGAAGAAAAACAGCTGGACCAGGAACGGCGTGTTCCGGATCAACTCGATATAGGCATTGACCACCCAGCGCAGCGGCTGCGGGCCCGAGGTCTTGGCCCAGGCGCCAACGATGGCGACGGCGAGGCCGAGGACCGTGGCGGTCAAGGACAGCTGGATGGTCATCCACGTCCCCTGGAGCAGCAGCGGCCAGGCGGCGAAGACGTCCTGGAACTGGAATTGGTAGTTCACGGCGGGATCGACTGAAACCGGTTTCTGCAACGGATTATAGAAACCGGTTTCAGGGAATCATTCGTAATTACCCTAATGTCCTTGCGGCCACCGAGGAAGGGCGCACGACCAGCGTGCCGGGCAAGAGGATCTGGCGCGGCGGCAGGTCCCGCCCCTGCAGGCGCTCCAGCAGGCAGGCCGTTGCGAGCCGCCCGAGGGCGTCGGTGGGTTGGGCGATGGTGCTGAGGCCGGGACCCACCAGCGGCGCCCACTCGGTCTCGTCGATGCCGACGAAACCCAGGTCCGTGCCGAAGCGCCAGCCCAGGCGCGCCACGGCGTCGGCGACGCGCAGCGTGATGACCGCATTGCTCGCCAGCAGCGCCGGCCGGCGCCCGCGGGCACGCAGCTGCAGCAGCTGCGTCTCGAGGCCGCCCAGGTCCTCCGCCGCCGATTCGAAGCTGGCGCCATGCACCTCGGGCTGGTCGGCCAGGAAGGCACGGAAGGCCGCCGCGCGCTCCTGGCGCGAGCTGACACCGGCGATCGGCTCGGACACGAACAGCAGCTCGTCCCAGCCCGATTGAAGCAGGTGCTCACCAGCCAGGCGCACCGCGCCGGCGTTGTCGAGGGACACGAAGTCCGCCTGCATGTTGGCGTGCCGGCGGTCCACCAGCACCACCGGCCGGCCCTGGCGGGCCACCGCGGCGGCCGCGCCCTCGTCGTGCCCCAGCGTGTTGAGGATCAGGCCTTCGACCTGGTAGGACGCCAGGGCCTCGATGGCGTCGCGCTCGCGCTGGCCGTCGTCGCCCAGGTTGAAAAGCATCAGCAGGTAGCCGGCTTCCTGGCAAGCCTTTTCCGCCCCGCGCAGCACGGCCACCGAGAAAGGATTGGTGACGTCGGCCACCACGAGCCCGATCAGGCGCGAGCGGCCGCGCTTGAGCGCCTGCGCCATGGGGCTGGGCGAGTAGCCCAGCGCGGCGATGGCCGTCTCGACGCGCTGCGCGATCTCGGGCGTCAGCAGTTCGTCGCGGCGGTTCAGGAAGCGCGAGACCGTGGCCTTGGAGACGCCGGCCTTGTCCGCCACGTCCGCGATGGTGACGCGGGAAGCGGCTGGAACGGCAAGGGGCGGCAGGGGCTTGGAAGGCATGTTCGGCTGAAACCAGTTTCAGCCGAAATCTTAGCGCCTGCCGGGCGCCGCGCGAAGGGGGTCAGGTGGCCGGTCGCGAAACAAGGGTGTCCAGCGGCAGCGCCGAGATCTCCTGCAACAGCAGCGCCAGCTCGCGCCCCGTGGCCTGCAGCACTGCGCGTCCTTTCTCCGCCGTCGCACCCGCCGCATTGCCTGCCGCGCCTTCGGCGTTGTAGTCCTGCATGGCCCAGCCCAGCTTGGCGCTGCGGCCGTTGCCGAGGATGGGGTAGCTGGCGGCACGTTGCTGCGAAGTCGATGGGAAATGCTTGGCCTGCTCCATGCGCACCGTGTCGGGACGCAGCGCCAGCATCAACGAGGTTTCGATCTCGCCGGCATGCACGCCGAAGCGGTGTTCCTCGGGCGTGAACAGGCCGTTGACGGCGTCGCCCAGCGGCAGGTTCCACCAGCTGCAGCCGTAGACGATCAGGTTGCTGCGCGTGCGCAGCTCGCGTGCCGCGATGTCCAGCAGGCTGACCTGGCCGCCATGGCTGTTGAAGACCAGCAGCTTCTTCACGCCGGCGCGGGCGACGCATTCGCCGATCTCCACCCAGTTCGCGATGACCGTATTCACCGACAAGGTCAGCGTGCCCGGGAACTGCTGGTGTTCGGGGCTGTAGCCCACTTGCTGCGTGGGCAGCACCAGCACGGGCAGTTCGGCCGGCAACTGCGGCAGCGCCTCGGCCACCATGCCGTCGACCAGGCACTGGTCCACCCGCAGCGGCAGGTGCGGACCATGCTGCTCGGTGGCGCCGACGGGAAGGACGGCGACCGTGCGCGCCGCGTCGAGGGTCGCGAAGTCGTTGGTAGTGAGGTCGGCCCAGTAGCGGGGAAGCGGCATGCGCCGATATTACGCGCCGAGGGCGTGCTTCGCCGCCCGCACGATGCTCGCCGAATCGACGCCGAAGTACGAGCGCAAGGCCGCCCGCGTATCGCTGCGCCCGAAGCCGTCGGTGCCCAGGGTCACGTACTTGCGGCCTGCGGGCACGAAGGCGCGGATGCTCTCCGGCACCGCGCGCACGTAGTCGCTGGCCGCGATCACCGGTCCGCGCCCCTTCAGCTGCTGCGTGACGAAAGGCAGGCCCGGCTCGGCCTCGCCGGCCAGCGCACGCTGCTCGCAGGCCTGGCCGTCGCGCGCCAGCTCGCTCCAGCTGGTGACGCTGAACACCTCGGTGGCGACGCCTTCTTCGGCCAGCTGCCGGGCCGCCTGCACCACCTCGTTGAGGATGGCGCCGGAGCCGAGCAGCGTGAGCGGCTTGCGCGCCGTCGGGTCGCCGAAACGGGCGAAGCGCCAGCAGCCGCGGATCACGTCTTCGTGCGCTTCCGGCGGCAGGTCCGGCTGCGCGTAGTTCTCGTTCATCAAGGTGACGTAGTAGAAGACGTCGCGCTGCTCCACCAGCATCTCGCGCATGCCGCGGTCCACGATCACCGCCATCTCGCCGGCGAAAGCCGGGTCGTAAGCCTTGCAGTTCGGGATGGTCGCCGCCACCAGGTGGCTGCTGCCGTCCTGGTGCTGCAGGCCTTCGCCGCCCAGGGTCGTGCGCCCCGAGGTTGCGCCCAGCAGGAAGCCGCGGGCACGCTGGTCGGCCGCTGCCCAGATCGCGTCACCCACGCGCTGGAAGCCGAACATCGAGTAGTAGATGTAGAAGGGCAGCATGGCCACGCCATGCACGCTGTAGCTCGTGGCCGCGGCCGTCCAGCTGGCAATGGCGCCCGCCTCGCTGATGCCTTCCTCCAGGATCTGGCCGTCCAGCGCCTCGCGGTAGGACAGCACGGAGCCGATGTCCTCCGGCTCGTAGCTCTGGCCGGCGCTGGAATAGATGCCCACCTGCTTGAACAGGTTGGCCATGCCGAAGGTGCGTGCTTCGTCGGCCACGATGGGCACGATGCGCGGGCCGAGCACCGGGTCCTTCAGCAGCCCGCCCAGCATGCGCACGAAGGCCATGGTGGTCGACATCTCCTTGCCGCTGGCGGCCAGCGCGAACTGCGCGTAGCTGTCGGCCGCTGGCACCGGCACCGGCTCGCATTGCGTGCGCCGCTGCGGCAGGTAGCCGCCCAGGGCCTCGCGCTTCGCGTGCAGGTACTGCAGTTCCGCGCTGTCCTCCGCCGGCTTGAAGAAGTCCAGGTTCTTCGCCTGTTCGTCGGAGATCGGCAGGTTGAAGCGGTTGCGGAACTCCAGCAGCGCCGCCTCGTCCAGCTTCTTCTGGCTGTGCGTGGTCATGCGGCCCTGGCCGGCCGCGCCCATGCCGTAGCCCTTCTTGGTGTGGGCCAGGATCACCGTGGGCTGGCCTCTATGCCTGGACGCGGCCTCGTAGGCGGCGTGGATCTTCACCAGGTCGTGGCCGCCGCGCTTGAGGCGATCGATCTGTTCGTCGGTCATGCCTTGCGCCAGGCGCGCCAGTTCCTCGTTCTGGCCGAAGAAGTTGTCGCGGTTGAAGCGGCCGTCCTTGGCGGCGAAGGTCTGCATCTGGCCGTCCACCGTCGTCGCGAAAGCCCGCACCAGCGCGTTGCCGGCGTCGCGCGCGAACAGGCCGTCCCAGTCGCTGCCCCACAGCAGCTTGACGACGTTCCAGCCGGCGCCGCGGAACAGCTTCTCCAGTTCGTCGACGATCTTGCCGTTGCCGCGCACCGGGCCGTCCAGGCGCTGCAGGTTGCAGTTGACGACCCACACCAGGTTGTCCAGCTTCTCGCGCGAAGCCAAGGTCAGCGCGCTCATGCTCTCCGGCTCGTCCATCTCGCCGTCGCCGAACACGCCCCACACTTTCCGGCCTTCGCAATCGAGCAACTGGCGGTGCGTGAGGTAGCGCATGAAGCGCGCGTGATAGATCGAGCTGATGGGGCCGATGCCCATGGAGCCGGTCGGGAACTGCCAGAAGTCCGGCATCAGCCAGGGATGCGGATAGCTCGAAAGGCCGCGGGCTCCATTGCCCGGCCCGGCGATCTCCTGCCGGTAATGCGCGAGGTCGTTCTCGCTCAAGCGGCCTTCGAGGAAGGCGCGCGCATAGACGCCCGGCGCGCTGTGCGGCTGGAAGAACACCAGGTCGCGCATTCGGAAGAAATGGTTGAAGCCCACTTCGAACAGGTCGGCCGCGCTGGCGTAACTGGCGATGTGCCCGCCCAGGTCGCCATAGGCGCTGTTGGCGCGCACCACCATCGCCAGTGCGTTCCAGCGCATCAGCGAGGCCAGCTTCTCCTCGAGGGCGAGGTCGCCGGGGAAGACCGGCTGCTTCTCCACCGGCACCGTGTTGACGTAAGGCGTGACCAGCTCCGGCGACCAGCCCACATGCGGGTCGCGACCCAACACGGCCAGCTGGTCGAGGATGAAGCGGGCGCGCGCCGGGCCTTCGGTGGCGACCAGCGCCAGGAAGGCATCGCGCCACTCCGCGGTTTCGGCAGGGTCGGCGTCGCCGCCCGGGTCGGCAAGGTAGCGGGTGAGGGAGTGGTCGGCCATGCCTCCACTCTAGGCCGGCTGGCGCAGCAGAGGCTGTCGAAACGCGGCAAAAGCGGTGGCTCGGCAGCATAAAATGCCGCGAACATGGAATTGGACGCCATCGACCTGCGAATCCTGGCCGAGCTGCAGCAGGACGGCGCGCTGACCAACGTGGAATTGGCGCGCCGCGTCCACCTGTCGCCCTCGCCTTGCCTGGCGCGGGTGAAGGCCCTCGAAGCGGCCGGCGTCATCGAGCGCTATGTGGCGCTGGCCAATGCCAAGCTGCTGGGGCTGGGCCTCAATGTCTTCATCAACATCAGCCTGAAGGCGCAGAACAAGGAAGCGCTGGCGGAATTCGAGCGCCGCATCGGCGAGCACGACGAGGTGATGGAGTGCTACCTGATGACGGGCGACAGCGACTACCTGATCCGGGTGGCGGTGGCCGACATCGCGGCGCTGGAGCGCTTCATCCTGGAGCAGCTCACGCCGATTCCGGGCATCGAGAAGATCCGGTCCAGCTTCGCGCTGAAACAGGTGAGGTCCAAGACGGCCTTGCCTCTGCCAAGGATGCGCTCCTGACCGACACGCCTGCCCGACGCCCCACGCGCGTGTCGGACTCGGACTGACTGCCGGGCAGCCGCCATGGCCGCGCACGATGCGGCGTTGGCCGAATGACCGCGCCCCGCCCGCCGGCGACCATGTCTCCATGGAAACGCTTCACACCTATGCAGTCAACACAGCCTCGGCGGCCTGGACGCGCGCCTTCTGGCCGTCGGTGGTGCTGGCCGTCGCCATTGCCCTCGACCAGTTCACGCGCGGCCCGTCGATCACCGGGATGATCCTGGCGAACCTGCTGGGTTGAACGCCGCCTCCAGCACCTGCCACAAACGCGCATAAGCCTGTTCTCGCGCCACCGGATTGCGGCCCGCGTGCACGCCCTGCCCCGGATGCACGCCATTGGGGACCTCGCGGCGCAGCCGCACCTCGCCCACCGGGTTGTCGAAGTCGTGGTAACTGTCCGGGTACACATTCACCTCGATCCCGCTGCGCTGCCCCAGCGCGATGCAGGGATCGGCCGGGGTCCAGTCGTCCTTCTCGCCGATCATCACCACCACCCGCGTAGTGGGCTTCCAGCCTGACTGCAGCGCAGCGGTGCAGCCGGGATAGAAAGCCACCGCCGCCGCGGGCGGCGCCACGCCGCGCACATCCGCCCGGGTGGCATCCGTGCTGGCCAGCACCGCGCTGCCGCCGTGGGACCAACCCAGCAGGACGGACTTGCGCCCAGCGGCCCAGGGCTGGCGCGCCACCCACTCCAGTGCGGCCAGCGTATCGGCGCGGCGCTGCGTCTGCGTGACGGTGCGGCTGCCGATCTTCTGCGTGCAGATCTCGGCCAGGCCGCGCGGCGTCAGGCTGTCCGGGAACAGCACGGCATAGCCGCGGTCCACCAGCAGGTCCGCCATCGCCTGGTGCCGCGCATTGAGCTGGCCGCCTGGGCGGCCAGCAGGAGCAGGAGGGTTCTCATGGTCGGCCAAGATTGTCGGCCACAAAACCGGGACAATCCGGCCATGACCCAAGAGCTGTTCCGCCAGGACGCGTATCTGCGGGAGACCCCCGCCACGGTCGTCGCCGTCGACGCGCAAGGCATCGTGCTGGATCGCACCGTGTTCTACCCCCTGGGCGGCGGCCAGGCCGGCGACAGCGGCGTGCTGCAGCTGGCCGACGGCCGCCTGTTGCAGGTGGCCGACACCCGCAAGGCCAAGGACGCCGAAGGCAAGCCGACGGCCGCCATCGCCCACGTGCCGCAGGCCGGGCAGGACGAACTGCTGGCACAGCTGAAGCCGGGCGACGCGCTCGTCGCCAGGATTGACTGGGACCGCCGCCACAAGCTGATGCGCTTCCACACCACGACGCACCTGCTTTGCCACCTGGTGCCGCAACTGGTGAACGGCTGCTCCATCACGCCGGAATACGCGCGGCTGGACTTCAACATGACGGATCCGCTGGAGAAGGAAGTTCTCAGCGAAGGCATCGCCCGCCTCGTCGCGGCGGCGCATGCGGTGCAGATCGGCTCGATCACCGACGAGGAACTGGACGCCAACCCGGCGCTGGTCAAGAGCATGTCGGTGCAGCCCCCGCGCGGTACCGGCCGCATCCGCACCGTCCGCATCGGCGACGCCGTCGACTTCCAGCCCTGCGGCGGCACGCACGTGGCCAACACGTCCGAGATCGGCCCCGTGGTCGTGACCAAGATCGAGAAGAAGAGCGCGGCCACCCGGCGGGTGGTGCTGGGCTTCGCCTGAAAGGGCGGAACTTGTCACGCTGCACACGCTCCACCCTTGCGATGAAACTGCCCCGCCTGCTCGCCACCGCCTTCGGCCTGCTGGTCGCCGCCCTGCCGCTGGCCGGGCAGGCCCAGGACCGGACGGTCGTCACCAGCGAGCGCGTACGGGCCGAACTGGTGGCGCACGCGCCCGACGGCGTGGAGCCGGGCAAGCCCGTGTGGGTGGGCCTGCAGCTGACGCACCAGCCCGGTTGGCACACCTACTGGATGAATTCGGGCGACTCCGGCCTGCCGACGCAGCTGACGTGGTCGCTGCCCACCGGCGTCCTGGCCGGCGACATCGCCTGGCCGGTGCCCAGGAAGATCCCGATCGGCGGCCTGGCCAACTACGGCTATGAAGGCACGGTGCTGCTGCCGGTGCCGCTGACGGTCACTCCCGACTTCAAGCCTTCGCTGCTTTCCAGTGCGCTGGAGGTGAAGCTCAAGGCCAACTGGCTGGTCTGCAAGAAGGAATGCATCCCGGAGGAAGGCGAGTTCACGCTCAAGCTGCCCGTTCGCAGCACCACCGCCGCCAACGGGCAGGCCTTCGAGGCCGCCTTCGCCGCGCAGCCGCGGCCGGTGCCCCAGCTCAAGGGAACAGTCATCCCGGAAAGCACGGCGCGCATCGACGGCAACGCGCTTGACGTCACGGTGCAGGGCCTGCCGGTGGACGTGCGCGGCAAGCGGCTGGAGTTCTTCCCCGAGACGGCCGAAGTGATCGAGACCGCCGGCGCCTGGGTCCAATCCTGGAACGGCGCCACCTGGACGGCGCGGGTGCCGCTGTCGGCCCAGCGCAGCGCCAGCCCGGGCGTGATGCCCGTGGTGCTGGCCACGCCCGAGGGCCAGGGTTACCGCTCCGAATTGAAAGTGGTGGGAGCCTGGCCGCAGGTGGCCGCCGCGCCGACCGTGTCTCCGGCCCTCGAGGCCGCGCTGCGCAGCAACGCCGCCGCCAGCCAGACGCCATCGACCACCTTCGCCGCGGCGCTGTTCGGCGCCTTGCTTGGTGGCTTGATCCTGAACCTGATGCCCTGCGTGTTCCCGGTGCTGGCGATCAAGGTGGTGGGCTTCACGCGCCACGCCGACGACCGCCGCGGCACCCGCATCGCGGGCCTGGCTTACGCGGTGGGCGTGATGCTCTCGTTCGTCGCGTTGGGCGGAGCGATGCTTGCCCTGCGCGCGGCCGGCGAACAACTGGGCTGGGGCTTCCAGCTGCAGTCGCCCGCGGTCGTGGCGGCGCTGGCGGCGCTGTTCACCGTGCTGGGCCTCAACCTCGCGGGCGTGTTCGAGTTCGGCGCTTTCCTGCCAAGCAGCGTGGCGACGCTGGAGTCCAGGCATCCGGTCGTCAACTCCTTCCTCTCCGGCGTGCTGGCGGTGGCCATCGCCTCGCCCTGCACGGCGCCTTTCATGGGCGCTTCGCTCGGCTTCGCGGTGGGCCTGCCGGCGGTGGAAGCGCTGGCCATCTTCGGGGTGCTGGGCATAGGCATGGCGCTGCCCTACCTGGCGGCGAGCTTCGTGCCCGCCATCGCGCGCTGGATGCCGCGGCCCGGGCCCTGGATGGACACCTTCCGCCGGCTGATGGCTTTCCCGCTGTTCGCCACTGTCGCCTGGCTGGTGTGGGTGCTCGGGCAGCAAAGCGGCATCGACGGCGCGGGCGCGCTGCTGGTGCTGCTGGTCACCTTGAGCATGGTCGTGTGGGCACTGACCTTGCGCGGCCGCGCCCGCGTCGCGCTGGGCGCGCTGGCCTTTGCCAGCCTGGCCTTCGTGGCCTGGTGGCTGGGTGGCGCGATCACGCGCGAAGCGCCACCCGCGGGTGCCGTGGCCCAGGCCGGCGAGCGCTGGCAAGCCTGGGAACCGGGCCGCGTGGACCAGCTCGTGGCCAACGGCCAGCCGGTGTTCGTGGACTTCACCGCGGCCTGGTGCGTGACCTGCCAGGTGAACAAGAAGGCCACGCTGTCGAACCGGGACGTGCTGGCGGACTTCGACGCCGGCAAGTTCACGCTGCTGCGCGCGGACTGGACCCGCCGCGACCCCGCCATCACCGCTGCCCTGGCCCAGCTGGGGCGCAGCGGCGTGCCGGTCTACGTGGTCTATCGCCCGGGCCGGGCGCCCCAAGTGTTGTCCGAGTTGCTGAGCGTGCAGGAGGTGCGCGCCGCGCTCGGTTCTTCCCTGTAAGGAGTAGCCATGCTGCGTCGTACCCTGCTTGCGTGTTCCGCGCTGTTCGCGCTGGCCGCCCATGCGGCTCCCTCGGTGGGCCAGGCCGCGCCCGACTTCACCTTGCAGGACGCGAGCGGCAAGCCCGTGCGCCTGAGCGATTTCCGCGGCAAGTACGTGGTGCTGGAGTGGACCAACCCCGGCTGCCCCTACGTGCGCAAGCACTACAACAGCGGCAACATGGCGGCCACGCAGCAGGATGCGATCGCGCGCGGCGCGGTGTGGCTGTCCATCGATTCGACCGAGAAGGCCAGCTTCGACTACATGGAGCCGGCCAAGCTGGTCGCCTGGCAGCAGCAGCGCAAGGCGCACCCCACGGCGCTGTTGATGGACGAAGAAGGCAGCGCCGGCAAGGCCTACGGCGCGCGCACCACGCCGCACATGTACATCGTCGACCCGCAAGGCCGGCTGGTCTATGCGGGCGGCATCGACAGCATTGCGTCCAGCGATCCGGGGGACATCGCCAAGGCGACCAACTACGTGAAGCAGGGGCTGGCCGAAGCCACGGCCGGCAAGGCCATCAGCGCGCCGGTGACACGGCCCTACGGCTGCTCCATCAAGTACA
Source organism: Ramlibacter agri (assembly GCF_012927085.1). NCBI lineage: Bacteria > Pseudomonadati > Pseudomonadota > Betaproteobacteria > Burkholderiales > Comamonadaceae > Ramlibacter > Ramlibacter agri. The sequence continues at coordinate 35,408 of NZ_JABBFX010000006.1, forward strand.
AGGACGGCGCCGCCTGAGTTCCGTCACTTGTGCGCCAGCGTGGTGCACAAGCCTTGTCGACAAGCTGGCATGGAAGCTGCTGATCCGGTGGCATGCCCACCTCCGCGGACATCTGCGACCGCATCATCGAAGCCACCCTGGCGCGCAAGCTCGCGCCGGGCGCCCACCTGGGCGAGGTCCAGCTCGCCACCCTGTTTGCGTGCAGCCGCACGGTCGTCCGTGAAGCGCTGACCGCGCTGGCGGCGCGGCGCATCGTCGAAGTCACGGCCCGCCGCGGCTGGTTCCTGGTGCAGCCCGATGCCGAAGATGCACAGGCCACCTTCGAGGCGCGCCGCGCCATCGAAACAGGCGTGCTGCGCTGCGCGCGCGCCGTGTCGCCCGGCGCGGTGGAAGAACTGCGGGCCCATGTGCAGCGCCAGCGCGACGCACTCGCGAACGACGACGCAGGACTCCGCAGCACCTTGCTGGGCGACTTCCACGTCTGCCTGGCGCGCGCCCTCGGCGGCCCGCTGCTCGCAGCCATCCTGCGCGACCTGACAGTGCGCACCACGCTGGTCGCCATGCACCACCAAAGCCCGCAGGAGGCCGAGGCGTCCTGCGCCGAACACGCCGCCATCGTCGATGCGCTCGCAGCAGGCGACCTCGCCGCGGCCGAAAGCGCGATGGCGGCGCACCTCGGCACCTGGGACCGGAAATTGCACGTCCCGCCCCGAGCCCATGGCCTCGCCGCGCTGCGCCACGCGCTGCAGCCAGCCGCGCCCCAAGCCATCGTCCCCATTTCATAAGGAGCTGTTCCCATGCGCAAACGCCACTTCTCCCTGGCCCTGCTCGCCACCGCCGTCCTGGCCGCCACCGGCGCCGCCCATGCGCAGAGCGCGCTGGACGACGTGCTGAAGGCCAAGGAAATCAAGATCGCCATCCCCACCGACTTCCCGCCCTACGGCTTCGTCGGCACCGACCTCAAGCCGCAAGGCCTGGACATCGACACGGCGAACTACATCGCCGCCAAACTGGGCGTGAAGGTGGAACTGCTGCCGGTGACCACCGCCAACCGCATCGCCTACCTGCAGACGAAGAAGGCCGACCTGGTGATCTCCACCCTGGGCAAGAACCCGGAACGCGAGAAAGTCATCGACTTCACCGTCGCCTACTCGCCCTTCTTCATCGCCGTGTTCGCGCCCAAGTCCGTCGCCGTCAAGTCGCCGGGGGACCTGGCCGGCAAGTCGATCTCGGTCACGCGCGGCTCGGTCGACGACATGGAGCTCACCAAGGTGGCGCCCGCGGGCACGGAGCTGCGCCGCTTCGAGGACAACAACGCCACCGTGTCGGCCTATGTCGCCGGCCAGGTGCAGACGCTCGCCACCAGCGCGCAGGTGGCCGGCGCCATGATGGCCAAGAACCCGCAGCTGGGCACCGAGTTCAAGTTCGTGCTGAAGGATTCGCCCAACTACATCGGCGTGGGCAAGGGCGAAGACAAGCTGCGCGAGAAGGTCAACGAGATCCTGCTGGAAGGCCGCAGGAACGGCGACATCGACAAGATGGCGCTCAAGTGGCTGGGCCGCCCGGCCGGCGAACTGCCCAACTGAAGCCGTGCGCATCACCTTCGACTTCGCCGCGGTGCTCACGCAGTGGCCCTTGCTGCTGCGCGGCGTGGCCTGGACGCTGGCCCTCACGGCCGTGAGCGCGGTGTTGGGCGTGGCGATCGGCGTGGGCGGCGCCTGGGCCCGCAGCGCCGGCCCGCGCTGGCTGCGCACGGTCGCCGGCGCTTACGTCGAACTGGTGCGCAACACGCCCTTCATCGTGCAGCTGTTCTTCGTGTTCTTCGGCCTGCCGGCGGCCGGCGTGAAGCTGTCACCGGAAACTGCCTCGGTGATCGCGATGGTGGTGAACCTCGGCGCCTATGCGACCGAGATCGTGCGCGCCGGCCTCGAGGCCACGCCCCGCGGCCAGCTCGAAGCCGCCGCCAGCCTCGCATTGACGCGCGCGCAGACCTTCTTCCACGTGGTGCTGCCGCCGGCGCTGCGCAAGGTGTGGCCGGCGCTCGTGAGCCAGATCGTGATCGTGATGCTCGGCTCCGCCGTCTGCGGCCAGATCTCCACCGAGGAACTGAGTTACGCCGCCAACCTGATCCAGAGCCGCAACTTCCGCGCCTTCGAGGCCTTCATCGTCGCCACCGGCGTCTACCTGCTGCTGGCCCTCGCGCTGCGGCGTGCCCTCAACTGGGCCGGCCCGCGCTTCCTGTTCGGGAGCCGCGCATGATCGATTTCTCACTGTGGGACGTGGTGCGCAACCTGCTGCTGGCCGCGCGCTGGACGGTGGCGCTGTCGCTGATCGCCTTCATCGGCGGCGGCGTTGTCGGCCTCGCGCTGCTGGTGCTGCGGCTCACGGGCTCGCGCTGGGCCGAGGCTTTCGTCGGCGCCTACGTGCAGGTGTTCCAGGGCACGCCGCTGCTGATGCAGCTGTTCCTGGCCTACTTCGGCATCGCGCTGTTCGGCATCAACGTGTCGCCCTGGACGGCAGCGTCCGTGGCGCTGACGCTCTACACCAGCGCCTTCCTCGCCGAGATCTGGCGCGGCTGCGTCGCCGCCGTGCCCAAGGGCCAGTGGGAAGCGGCGCGCAGCCTGGCGCTGGACTTCCACGAGCAGTTGCGCCACGTGATCCTGCCGCAGGCGCTGCGCATCGCCGTGCCGCCCACCGTCGGTTTCCTGGTGCAGGTGGTGAAGGGCACGGCGCTCGCCAGCGTCATCGGCTTCGTCGAGCTCACCAAGGCCGGGACCATGATCACCAACGCCACCTTCCGGCCCTTCCTGGTGTACGGCTGCGTGGCCCTCCTCTATTTCGCCTTGTGCTACCCCGTGAGCCTCTATGCGCGCGGGCTGGAGAAGAAGCTGAATGTCGCCCATCGTTGAAATCGAATCGCTGCGCAAGTCCTACGGCGCCACCGAGGTGCTGAAAGGCATCGACCTGCAGGTGGGCCGCGGCGAAGTGATCGCCATCATCGGCCGCAGCGGCTCCGGCAAGAGCACGCTCCTGCGCTGCGTCAACGGCCTGGAGGCTTTCCAGTCCGGCGGGCTCACCGTCAACGGCCAGGCGCTGAAGCACGACGACGCGGCCGCCATGCGCGCGCTGCGCCAGCAGGTGGGCATGATCTTCCAGGGCTTCAACCTGTTCCCGCACCTCAGCGCAGGCCGCAACGTGATGCTGGCGCCCACGCTGGTGAAGAAGAAGGACAAGGGCGAGGCCGAGAAGCAGGCGCGCCGCCTGCTGCAGCGCGTGGGCCTGGCGGAGAAGTTCGGCGCGATGCCGGAGCACCTGTCCGGCGGCCAGCAGCAACGCGTGGCGATCGCGCGGGCGCTGGCGATGGAGCCCGCGGTGCTGCTGTGCGACGAGATCACCAGCGCGCTCGACCCCGAGCTCGTGGGCGAGGTGCTGCAGGTGGTGGAAAGCCTGGCCGCCGAAGGCATGACCCTGCTGATGGTGACGCACGAGATGGGCTTCGCGCGCAAGGTCAGCGACCGCATCGTCTTCATGCACCAGGGCCGCGTGCACGAAGCCGGCGAGCCGCAGGCCGTGTTCGGCAGCCCGCAGACGGCGGAACTGAAAAGCTTCCTCTCCAGCCTGCATGACTGAAGAACTGTGGCGGCTGCCGGCCAGCACGCTGGCGGCGCGCTATCGCGCCGGCACCTTGTCGCCGGTGGAGCTTGCCCAAGCCTGTCTCGCGCGCATCGATGCAGTGAACCCGCGCCTGAATGCCATCATCGCGCGGCGCGACGCGGCCCTGCTCGCCGACGCCCGCGCCTCGCGCCAGCGCCACGCGCAGGGCCGGCCACTGTCCATGCTGGACGGCGTGCCGGTGAGCATCAAGGACAACCTGCTGACCACCGACCTGCCCACCACCTGGGGCACGCCGGCCCTGCGCGATTTCCGCAGCCCGGTGGAGGAACTGGCGGTGCAGCGCCTGCGCGCGGCCGGTGCGCTGCTGCCAGGCAAGACCAACGTCCCCGAGTTCACGCTGGAAGGCGTCACGCTGAATCCGCTGCACGGCGTGACACGCAACCCCTGGGCGCCGGCGCTCACGCCCGGCGGCTCCAGCGGCGGCGCGGCCGCGGCCGTCGCCGCCGGCATGGGCCCGCTGGCCCTGGGCACCGACGGCGGCGGCTCGATCCGCCGGCCCGCGGCCCATTGCGGGCTGGTCGGCCTGAAGCCCGGACTGGGGACCGTGCCGCGCGTGCACACGCTGCCGCCGCTGTTGCTGGATTTCGAAGAAGTCGGCCCGCTGGCGCGCAACGTGGCGGACTTGCGGCTCGCACTCGAAGTGCTGCAGTCCGCGCCGCTGCCGCCGTGGGCCAGGCGACGGCTTCGCATCCTCTACGCCGAGCGCATCGGGCCGCACCCGCTCGACCCGCAGATCGCCGCCTCGGTCGGCGCAGCGCTGGCGCAGTTCGCGGCGCTGGGCCACGCGCTCACGCCCGCTGCGTTTCCGCTGGATCTCACCGCCTTCGACCGCTTCTGGCCACAAGTGCCGGCCATTGCGCTCGCGGGCTTGTTCGAGCAGAAGCCGGACTGGGCCGCGGCGGCGTCGCCGCGCTGGCGCGAACTGGCAGCCAGCGGCGCCGAGCTGCCGCGAGGCCGCGCGCAGGAGATCACGCGAGAAGTCGATGCGCTGCGTGCCGCAGCGGACGCGCTGTTCTCCACCTGCGACGTGCTGGCGACACCGACCACGGCGGCCCTGCCCTGGCCGGTGGAAGAGCGCTTCCCACCCCGCATCGCGGGGCTGGAGGCCGGCCCGCGCGGCCACGCCGTCTACACGGGCTGGGTGAATGCGGCGGGACTGCCGGCGCTGTCGCTGCCTTGCCGCCCCTCCGAGGAAGGCCTGCCGATCGGCCTGCAGCTGGTCGGGCCGCGCGGCAGCGAAGCGCTGCTGCTGGCGCTGGGCGAGGCTTTCGAGCAGCTCGCGCCGTGGGCCCAGCGCTGGCCGGATTGCTGAACGCGGCACCAGGCAGGGCGGCGCAGTGGCAGGTGCGCAGCGGAGCTGCACACCCTACACTGCGGCCATGAACACCATCCGCGACCTGCGCCGCATCCTGGCCACCTGCCGGACGATCGCGGTGGTGGGGCTGTCACCGCAGTGGCATCGCCCCAGCTTCTTCGCCGCCAAGTACATGCGGGAGCACGGCTACCGCATCGTGCCGGTGAACCCCACCGCGCCCGAGATCCTGGGGCAGCGCAGCTATCCCAGCGTAACCGCGGCCGCCGAAGCAGGCATCCAGATCGACATGGTGGACTGCTTCCGCAAGAGCAGCGACATCCCGCCGATCGCGGACGAAGCCATCGCCATCGGCGCGAAGTGCCTGTGGATGCAGATCGGCGTCATCGACGAAGCCTCGGCCGCCAAGGCGCGCGCCGCGGGTCTGGACGTGGTGATGGACCGCTGCGTGAAGATCGAACATGCGCGCCTGTTCGGCGGGCTCAACTGGGCCGGGGTGAACACCAAGGTCATCTCCGCGCGTCGCCCGCAACAACTCTTCTACTGACGATGAGCCAGAACGACCACGAGTACGGTTTCGGTACGCGCGCGGTGCATGCCGGCGCCATCCCCGACCCCGTGACCGGCGCCCGCGCCGTCCCCATCCACCAGACCACCAGCTTCGTGTTCGACTCCGCCGAACACGCGGCCAGCCTGTTCAACCTGCAGACCTTCGGCAACGTCTACAGCCGCATCAGCAATCCGACGGTGGCGGTGCTGGAGGAACGCGTGGCGGCGCTCGAAGGCGGGCGCGCGGCGCTGGCCTGCGCCACCGGCATGGCGGCGCAGATGACCGCCATCCTCGCCATCCTGAAGGCCGGCGACCACATCGTTGCCGCCTCCACGCTGTATGGCGGCACGGTGGGCCAGCTGGGCATAGGCTTCGGCCGGCTCGGCATAGCGACGACCTTCGTCGACCCCGAGGACCCGGAGAACTTCCGCCGCGCGATCCGTCCCAACACCCGCGCCGTCTATGGCGAGACGCTGGGAAACCCGCTGGTGAACGTGCTCGACATCGCAGCGGTGGCGAACATCGCGCACGAACACGGCCTGCCGCTGATCGTCGACAACACGGTGGCCAGCCCCTACCTGTGCAACCCCTTCGCCTTCGGCGCCGACATCGTGGTGCACAGCGCCACCAAGTACCTGGGCGGCCACGGCACCACCATGGCCGGCGTGGTCGTGGAGTCGGGCAAGTTCGACTGGGGCAGCGGCCTCGCGGCGCAGAAGTTTCCCGAAATGCTGGAGCCGAGCCGCGCCTACCATGGCGTCAAGTTCTACGAGACCTTCGGCGACTTCGGCTACACGATGAAGGCGCGCATGGAGGTGAACCGCACCTTCGGCGGCGCGCTGTCGCCGCTGAACGCCTGGCTGATCCTGCAGGGCATCGAGACGCTGCACCTGCGCATGCAGGCGCATTGCCGCAACACGCGCCGCGTGGCGGAGTTCCTGAGCGAGCATCCGCTGGTGGGCTGGGTCAACTACCCCGGCCTCGAGTCCTCGCCGCACTACGCGCTGGCGAAGAAGCAGTTCCGCGCCATCGACGGCCAGCCGGGCGCCTCGGGCATCCTCACCTTCGGCATCCGTGCCGACGACCCGGTGAAGGCGGGCGAGCGCTTCATCGACGCTTGCGAGTTCCTCAGCCACCTGGCCAACATCGGCGACGCCAAGACCTTGGTGATCCATCCGGCGTCCACCACGCACCGCCAGCTGAACGAGGAAGAACTGGCCCAGGCCGGCGTGCGGCCGGACATGATCCGGCTGTCGGTGGGCATCGAGGATGTCGAGGACATCCTCTGGGACGTCGACCAGGCCTTGCGGGCGGCCGTTTAAACCCTCTCCATCCAGACGAACAGGCCGGGGATCGGCTGCCGCTGGTCTTCGCGGACGGGCGCATGCTCCAGGCGCGCCAGCGCGAAGCCATGTTCCTGCGCCAGGCGCCGCAAGTAGCTTTCGGAGTGCGCGTAGCGCAGGCTGGGACGCAGCACCAGGTCCTCGTCGCGCGACTCTTCGACGGTGAAGCAGAAGCTGCCCTGCGCCGGCACCAGCTGCGCGAGCTGGCGGAAGACATCGTCCAGCGCCCCGACGTAGACGAAGACGTCGGCCGCCACGACCAGGTCGTACTGCTCCTGCGCCGTGCCCAGGAATTCGAGCACGTCGCCTTGCCGCAGTTCGTCGTAGACGTCCAGCACCTGCGCCTTCTGCAGCATATTGGGCGACAGGTCGACGCCGGTGACGCGCTGCGCCATGGCGCGCAGGTAATGGCCGCACAGGCCCGTGCCGCAACCCAGGTCCAGCGCGTGTGAATAGCGGCGGCCGGCGGCCGCCAGTGGTTCGGTCAGCAGGCGCGGCGCCTGGTAGTTCAGCGCCTGCACCAGGTGGCTGTCGAACTGCGCGGCATAGCCGTCGAACAGCGCCTGCACGTAGTGGCGCGGCGCGTACTGCGGCGCCCGCGCCGCCGCCAGGCCGGCCAGGTAGTAGCGGTTCAACTCCGGGTCGCCGCCTTGCGCCAGCGCCTTCTCGAACGAAGCCGCGGCCTCGTCGAAGCGGCCCAGTTCCTTCAGCAGCGTGCCGCGCAAGGTCCAGACCGAGGCCCGCGACGGGTCGGCCGCCAGCGCGCGGTCGAACAGCGCCAGTGCCTGCTCGCGGTGCCCCAGTTCGGCGTGCGCGGCGCCGCAGTGTCCCAGGGCTTCGGCATTGGCGGGCTCCTGGGCGATGGCTTCTTCCAGCAGGTCCAGCGCATCGGCCGGCCGGCCCAGCTTCAGGCGGACCGCGCCGAGGTTGGTCAGCACCGAAGGGCGGCCCGGCATCAGCGCCAGCGCCGCGGCGAACTTCTGCTCCGCCTGCGGCAGCCGCCCGGCTTCATAGTGCGCGATGCCTTCGAGGAAGAAGGCGCGGGCCTGTTCGAATGTGCTGTTCATTCCGGCGGGATTATCGGCGCCGGACGCCCTGCGACAATCGCGGGATGGCTTTCCCCCCGCTCGCGAACGACACCTTCCTGCGCGCCTGCCTGCGCCAGGCCACGCCCTACACCCCGCTGTGGCTGATGCGCCAGGCCGGGCGCTACCTGCCGGAATACAAGGCGACGCGGGCCCGGGCGGGCAGCTTCATGGGCCTGGCCACCAACGTGCAGTACGCGACCGAAGTCACGCTGCAACCGCTGGAGCGCTTCCCGCTGGACGCGGCCATCCTGTTCTCCGACATCCTGACCGTGCCCGACGCCATGGGTCTGGGGCTGAGCTTCGCCGAGGGCGAGGGCCCGAAGCTCGCGCGCCCGCTGCGCGACGAAGCGGCGGTGGCCGCGCTGCAGGTGCCGGACCTCGAGAACCTGCGCTACGTGTTCGACGCGGTGACTTCCATTCGCCATGCGCTGAAAGGCCGCGTGCCCCTGATCGGCTTTTCCGGCAGCCCCTGGACCCTGGCCTGCTACATGGTCGAAGGCGGCGGCTCGGCCGACGACTGGCGCGGCGTCAAGGCCATGCTGTACAGCCGGCCCGACCTGATGCACCGCATCCTGGAAGTGAACGCCGAAGCGGTGGCGGCCTATCTCAACGCGCAGATCGACGCCGGCGCCCAGGCCGTGATGGTGTTCGACAGCTGGGGCGGCGCACTGTCGCACCGCGCCTTCCTCGAATTCAGCCTGCCTTACACGGCGCGAGTGCTCTCCAAGCTGAAGCAGGCGAAGGATGGCGCGACCATCCCGCGCATCGTCTTCACCAAGGGCGGCGGGCTATGGCTGCCGCAGATGGAGCAGCTGGATTGCAATGTGCTGGGCGTGGACTGGACGGTGAACCTGGCCCAGGCGCGCGCGCAGGTGGGCGCCAGCAAGGCCTTGCAGGGCAACCTCGATCCCGCGGTGCTGTTTGCCCCGCCGGAGCAGGTGGCCGCCGAAGCGCGCCGCGTGCTGGAGGAGTTCGGCACGCCGCACCAGGGCGCGGGCACCGGCCCCACGCACATCTTCAACCTGGGCCACGGCATCAGCCAGCACACGCCGCCGGAACACGTGCATGCGCTGGTGGAAGCAGTGCATGCGCATTCCGCGCACATGCGGCTTGCAAGCGCTTCGTAAAGCCCGCGTCATCCGGGTGATCCCTAGATGACATGGGCTGCAAAAACTTTGCCAGTCACATTGACTTGTGCACAGAAACCGTGCTGCGGCGCAACCAGAAGAGCTGTCGCTAACGGTTCTTGCTCCGAAAACGGTAGCGCACGTAAGTTGTTGATTTTGTTGAATTTCAGGATATGCACTTTTTCCGGGCGATCCAGCCAAGCCCTTGATTCCAGGGGCTTGCCGGCCGATCGGAGGCAGTTAATCCCCAAAGTTATCCACAGAAATCTACCCGGCTGTGGAAAGCGTTGTGGAATCAAGCACTTACCCGGGTTTTCGCGAGACAAGCCTAAGGAAAACACCCTAAGTCGGGAGCCGGCATGCGCCTGACGGTCCGGGTGGTGGTGCCCACGCCCGCGCACAGCACCCTCAGCGAACCCCTGAGCTATGCAAGTGAGCTTCCACTCGCCCCTGGCACCTTGGTCCGCGTGCCCCTGGGTCGCCGTGAAGTGTGCGGCGTCGTCTGGGATGAAGCCGCCGAGGGCGAAGCGGACCTCGCGCCGGACCAACTGAAGTCGGTGATCGCGCCGCTGGCGCAATTGCCGCCGCTGTCGGAAGCATGGCGACAGCTCGTTACGTTCGCCGCGAACTATTACCAGCGCAGCCTGGGAGAAGTGGCCGTGGCGGCGCTGCCGCCGCAGCTGCGCGAGCTGGACGCGGCGCAGCTCGCGCGTCGCCTCAAGCGCGCCGGCCCGCCCGGCGAAGGACCGGCGGCGCCCAAAGGCCCGCCGCTGACGGCCGAACAGGCGCAGGCGCTGGCGGCCATCGATGCCGAGCCGGGCCCCTTCCTCCTGTTCGGCGCCACCGGCAGCGGCAAGACCGAGGTCTACCTGCGCGCCGTGCAGGCCCTGCTGCAGCGCGAACCGCAGGCGCAGGCCCTGGTGCTGGTGCCGGAAATCAACCTCACGCCGCAGTTGCAGGCGCGCTTCGTCGAGCGCTTCGGCGAGGCATCCGTCGTGGCCATCCACAGCGGCATGACCAACCCGCAGCGCCTGCGCAGCTGGCTCGCCGCGCACCTGGGCCAGGCGCGCATCGTGCTGGGCACGCGCATGGCGGTGTTCGCTTCGCTGCCGGCGCTGCGCCTGGTCGCCGTCGACGAGGAGCACGACCCCAGCTACAAGCAGCAGGAAGGCGCACGCTATTCGGCGCGCGACCTCGCCATCTACCGCGCGCGGCTGGAAGGCGCGAAGGTGGTGCTGGGTTCGGCGACGCCTTCGCTGGAAAGCTGGTCCGCCTGCGAGCGCGGCCGCTACCGCCGCCTGGACATGCCCGCGCGCGTCGGCGCCGGTGCGCTGCCGCGCGTGCGGGTGGTCAACATGAACCACCAGCCGCGCAACACGCTGTTCTCCGAACCGCTGCTGGCGGCGGTGCGCGAACGCATCGCGCGCGGCGAGCAATCGCTGATCTTCCTCAACCGGCGCGGCTACTCGCCGGTGCTGGCCTGCGGCGCCTGCGACTGGCGCAGCGAATGCCCGAACTGCAGCGCCTTCCGCGTGTTCCACAAGATCGACCGCACGCTGCGCTGCCACCACTGCGGCTACACCGAGCGCGTGCCGCGCGCCTGCCCGGCCTGCGGCAACGTCGACATCGCGCCGCTGGGCCGCGGCACCGAGCAGCTGGAGGAACAGCTCGCCCAGCTGCTCGCCGATGCCCAAGGCCCCGGAGGCCGGCCGGCGCGCATCGCCCGCATGGACGCCGACAGCACCAAGGCCAAGGGCGCGCTGGAACAGCAGCTGGCGCAGGTGCACGCGGGCGAGGTCGACGTGCTGGTGGGCACGCAGATGGTCACCAAGGGCCACGACTTCCGCCGCATCACGCTGGTGGCGGCGGTGAACCCGGACTCGGCGCTTTATTCCAGCGACTTCCGCGCGCCGGAGCGCCTGTTCGCGCTGTTGATGCAGGCCGCGGGCCGGGCCGGCCGCGATGCCGCCCAGGCCGCCGCCAGCGAGATGTGGGTGCAGACCTGGAACCCAGAGCACGCGCTGTTCATGGCGCTGCGCAAGCACGATTTCCCCGCCTTCGCCGAACAGCAGTTGAAGGAGCGCCAGGCGGCCGCGATGCCGCCCTTCGCCTTCCAGGCCGTGCTGCGCGCCGAAGGCCGCACGCAGGAAGTGGCGCAGCAATTCCTGCAAGCCGCGGCCGACGCGGCGCCGGGCCTGGACGGCAGCAGCCACGTGTTCGTCTATGCGCCGGTGCCGATGACCGTGCAGCGGGTCGCCAACGTGGAGCGCGCGCAGCTGCTGGTGGAAAGCACGTCGCGCCCGGCGCTGCAGGCTTTCCTCGCGGCCTGGCAGCCGGTGCTGCAGGAGCAGCGCATCCGCGGCCTGATCCGCTGGGCGGTGGACGTCGATCCGCTGGTGATCTAAGGGCTCGCCCTAGCTTGTGCGCCCGCCGGGGCGCCGCCAGAATTCATGGATATGTTCTGGCATTCAACCGGCTGAACGCAATGAGCGACGTCAAGAGCGCCAAGCGCGTGCTCGAAATCCTGCGTTTCTTCGCCGAGGAACAGGCGCCGGCCTCGCTGGCGCGCATCTCCACGGCCCTCGACCTGCCGAAATCCAGTTGCCTGGCGCTGCTGGAAACGCTGGTCACCGAGGGCTACGCGTACCAGACCGACGGCCGTTACTACCTCACGAGCCGCTGGCTGCGCGAAGCCCAGGCCGTGGCCTCGCACGACCAGGTGGCCTTGCGTTGCCGCCCCACGCTCGAAAAGCTGGCGCAGACCGTGGGCGAGACGGTGATCCTGGCCCAGCTCTCGCGCGACAAGGTGGTGTACCTCGACGTGATCGAGGCCGAGCGCGTGCTGCGCTTCTCGGCGCACGTCGGCCAGCACAAGCCGATCCACGCCGGCGCCTCGGGGCACGCGCTGCTGGCCGGCCTGCCGGAACAAGAGATGCAAGCCCTGGCCGCAAGCCTGGACTACCACGCGTTCACCCAGTCCACCGTCACCACGCCGAAGGCGCTGGCCAGGCGCGTCGAAGAAGGCCGCAAGCGCGGCTGGCACGTGAACCTGGGCGAACACCAGGCCGACACGGTGTCGATCGCCGTGCCCGCGATGCTCGATGGCGCCCTGCTCGCCCTGGTCGTGGGCGCGCCCATGAGCCGCCTCGGCCCCGAGGTGGACAAGATCGGCGCCGCGCTCAAGCGCGCCGCCGCCGAACTGGCTTCCCTGCAACGTCAATAAGGACACCCATGCCCGGTCTGTATTTCCAGGATTTCGAGGTCGGCCAGCGCTTCGACCACGAGTGGACGCGCACCGTCACCGAGATGGACAACGTGCTTTTCAGCACGCTCACGATGAACGTGCAGCCGCTGCACCTCGACGCGCACTTCTCGGCGCAGACCGAGTTCAGGAAGCCGATCGTCAACAGCCTGTTCACGCTGGGGCTGGTGATCGGCATGACGGTCAACGACACGACCTTCCGCACCACCATCGCCAACCTCGGCATGGGCGACACGCGCTTTCCCAACCCGGTGTTCGCCGGCGACACCATCCACGTGAAGACGGAAGTGCTGTCCAAGCGCGAGAGCAAGTCGCGGCCCGAAGCCGGCATCATCGAGTTCGAGCACACCGGCTACAACCAGGACGGCAAGGTGATCTGCGCCTGCAAGCGGGCGGCGCTGATGCACAAGCGTCCGGCGCAGGCATGAGCGCGGTCGGCGCGCTGGAGGGCGTGCGCATCGTCGACCTCACCGCAGTCGGCATGGGCCCGATGGCGACGCAGCTGCTCGGCGACTTCGGCGCCGACGTCATCAAGGTCGAATCGGCCGAGGGCGACGTGTTCCGCCACGTCATGCCGCAGCGGCACGCGGGCATGAGCCACGCCTTCCTCAACCTGAACCGCAACAAGCGCAGCGTCAGCCTCGACGTGAAGTCCTCCGCGGGCCGCGAGCAGCTGTTCGCGCTGATCGAAACGGCGGATGTCTTCGTTTCCAACATGCGCGCGCCGGCCCTGCGCCGGCTCGGGCTCGACGCCGAGTCGCTGCAGCAGCGCTTTCCGCGCCTGATCCACTGCGTCTGCTACGGCTATTCCGAGCGCGGCCCCTACGCCGGCCGGCCGGCCGTCGACGACACCATCCAGGCCGCCAGCGGCCTCGCCTATATCCAGGGAGACAACGGCCAACGCGCGCCCGAATACGTGAAGAGCGTCGTCGCCGACAAGGTGGTCGCGCTGTACGTCACCAGCGCCATCGGCGCGGCGCTGTATGCGCGCGAGCGCAGCGGCGTCGGCCAGGCCATCGAAGTGCCGATGTTCGAATGCATGGTGTCCTTCACCAGCGCGGAGCACCTGGCCGGCCGCACCTTCGTGCCGCCCGAAGGCGGCACCGGCTACACGCGGCTGCTCAACGAGTTCCGCCGCCCGTTCCGCACGCGCGACGGCTACCTCGGCGTGGTGCCCTACACCGACGGCCAGTGGAAGCGCTTCTTCGAACTGGCCGGCACCAGCGAGATGCTGGCCGACGAGCGCTATCGCACGCAGGCGGCGCGCAGCCGGCATTTCCCCGAGCTGTATGCCTTCGTCGAGACCATCCTCGCGGGCAAGACGACCGCGGAGTGGCTGGCCTTGCTGCAGGAAGCGGACATCCCCTTCGCGAAGGCCAACTCCCTCGAAGACCTGCTGGACGACCCGCACCTGAAGGCGATCGGCTTCTGGCGCGAGGTGGACCACCCTTCGGAAGGCCGCCTGCTGCAGGCCGGCCTGCCCGTGCACTTCTCGCGCACGCCGGCCAGCGTGCGCCGCCATGCCCCGCGCATCGGGGAACACAACGCAGACATCAAGAACGAGGAGACGACATGAAAGCTTGGTTCCGGATCCTGGCAGGCGCCGCCGCTCTCGCCGCAACGAGCGCCGCCCTCGCGCAGGCGTACCCCAGCAAGCCGATCCGCTTCGTGGTCGGCTTCCCGGCGGGCAGCAGCATCGACGTGACCTCGCGCATCCTGCTGGACGACGTGCGCGCGCGCACCGGCGCCACCATCGTCATCGACAACAAGCCCGGCGCGCTGGGCGCCATCGGCGTCGAGCAGGTGGAGCGCGCGCCGGCCGACGGCTACACCTTGATGCCCAGCTCCAGCGCCACGCATTCGTCCGGGCCGCACCTGGGCAAGGCGCTGCAGAAGCTCGACCCGGTGAAGGGGCTCACGCACGTGGCCCGCGTGTCGCGCTTCGACATTGCAGTGGTGACCAGCAAGGCCGGCCCTTACAAGAGCGCGAAGGCGCTGATCGACGCCGGCCAGGCCAAGCCGGATGCCCTGACCTATGGCTACGGCTCCGGCACGGGCCAGGTGGGCAGCGCAGCGTTCAGCCATGCGGCCGGCATCCAGGTCCGCCCGATCCCCTACAAGGGCCAGCCGGCTGCCGTCACCGACCTGCTGGGAGGCCGCGTCGACTTCGTCGCGTCCGACCTCGGCGCGATCCTGCCTTTCCTGAAGGAAGGCAGCTTGAGCGGCATCGCGGTGCTGGCGGAGCGCCGCTCGCCGCTGCTGCCCGACGTTCCCACGGCGCGCGAAGTGGGCCTGACTCCCGTGCTGCTGGGGGGCTGGGTCGGCTTCGACGGGCCGGCGAAACTGCCGCCCGAAGTCGTGACCTGGTGGACCGAACAACTGGCCCAATCCCTGGCCGTCCCGGCGGTGCAGGACAAGCTGCGCACCATCGGCATGGAAGGCGCGCTGCTCACCGGCGACGCCTTCGCGAAGTTCGTCGACTCCGAACAGGAACGTTGGGGCGCGCACGTGCGCCAGGCCGGCATCCAGGCGGAATGAGCGAAGCCTCCCTCGCGCCGGGCTGGCATGCGCGCGTGACGCAGTTCGCCGCCACGCGCGAGGACGGCGTCGCGCATGGCGTGGAGCTCGCGCGGCAGGAGGCGCCGAACAGCATCGGCCCCGATGAAGTGCTGGTCCAGGTCGAAAGCGCGAGCGTCGCGTACATCGACCTTCTGATGCTCAGTGGCCAGTACCACCACAAGCCGCCCTTGCCCTACACGCCGGGCCTGGAGTACGCGGGCGTCGTGGCGCGCACCGGCAGCGCCGTGCGCGGCCTGCAGCCTGGCGACCGTGTCCTGAGCGACTTCCTGAATACGGGGCCGCGCAGCGCGGGCGCGTACCAGGCCTGGGGCGGCTGGGCGCGCTACGCGCTGGCACCGGCCGCCGCGCTGCACCGCATTCCGGCCAGCCTGTGCTTCGACGCCGCCTGCAACCTGCTGTTGAACTACGAGACGGCGCAGTTCGCGTTCGCTAGCCGCCTTCACCTGCAGGCCGGCGAGACGGTGCTGGTCACGGGGGCCACCGGCGCCGCAGGCCTGGCGGCCGTGCAAGTGGCCAAGCTGCTGGGCGCCGGACAGGTCATCGCCACCGGCCGCGGCCTCGAACGCCTGGCGCCTGCACGCGGCAATGGCGCCGATCACGTCATCGACCTGCGGGCTCTGCCGCCAGGCCCCACCGGCCTGCGCGACGCCGTCAAGGCGCTCACCGGCAGCGAGGGCGTGGACCTCGTCTTCGACACCGTCGGCGGCGACTGGCTGGTCCCCGCCTTGCGCACCCTGCTCTTCGGCGGCCGCATGGCGATCATCGGCTGGGCCGCCAACACCAAAGTGGCGGCGGGGCACGGCGCCGGCGGCTCGCTGCAGCCGGACCTGCTGCCCACGAACCTGCTGCAGCTGAAAGGCCTCACCGTCACCGGCTCGCCCATGGTGATCACCGGCCAGCGCGACCCGAAAGGCCGCGCGCGAAGGCTGGGCCAGCTGCTGGCATGGATGCAGGCCGGCGCGCTCACGCCGGTGGTCACGCAAACATTCGGACTGCAGAGCCTGGGCGCCGCGATGCAGGCGCGGCTGGCAGGCGTGGTCGGCGGCTGCGTGGTCCGTCCGGGCGCCTAGGACTCCTTCTCGCGCAACGCCGCTTCGTACAAGGTATTCCGTGGCGCGCCGGTGATTTCGGCGGCCAGCTTCACCGCCGTCTTCAGCGGCAACTCTGCCAAAAGCAGCCGCAGCACGCGCAGCGGCTCGCGATCGTCTGCCTGCGCGGCCACCGGATGCAGGACGAGGGCGAATTCGCCGCGGCTTCGCTGCGGCGACGCCTGCAGCCAGGCCGGGAAACCGGCGCAGGCCAGCGTGGCGACCTCCTCGAACTGCTTGGTGAGCTCGCGACCCACGGTCAGTCCGCGCTCGCCCAGGGGCACCAGCGCGTCGGCCAGCGCTTCGATGCGATGCGGCGCCTCCAGCAGCACGATGGCCCGCGTCTCGCCGGCCAGCTGCTGCACGGCTTGCTGGCGCTCCTGGGCCTTGGCCGGCAGGAAGCCCTGGAAGACGAAGCCGGACTCCTCGCCGACGGCGCCGGCGGCGCTGAGCAGCGCGGTGATGCTGCTGGGCCCCGGCAGCGGCACCACGCGCAGGCCCGCGGCCTGCACCGCGGCGGCCAGGCGCGCGCCGGGGTCGCTGACGCCAGGCGTGCCGGCGTCGCTGGCATAGGCCACGCGCTCACCCTGCTGCAGGCGCTTGATCACTTCCTGCGCGCCGGCGGCTTCGTTGTGCTGGTGCACGCTGAGCCAGCCGCCCGCCGGCTTGGCAATGCCATAGGCGCGCGCGAGCGCCTGCGTGTGGCGCGTGTCCTCGCAGGCGATGCAGTCCGCCAGCTCCAGAACGTGCAAGGCCCGCAGGCCGACATCCGCCAGATTGCCGATGGGCGTGGCGACGACGTACAGCGCCCCCTGCGGATAATGCTGCGAGGCGGCCGCCTCGCGCGCGGCTGCGAGGGCGGAGGCAAACGATGCGCTCAAGGACTCTCCTGTTGAAGGCCGGGCCATGACGACCAAGGCCGAGGGCGACGCGGCGGAAGACCGTGCCCTGGTCTTCCTGTGCGCACGCGGGCTGCGGCTGGCCGCGCGCAATTATCGGACGCCGGGCCGCGGCGGCGGCGAGATCGACCTCGTGCTGTGGGACCGCGACGGCACGCTCGTCTTCGTGGAGGTGCGCAAGCGCCGCTCGCGGGCCTTCGGCGGGGCCCTGGGCAGCATCACCGCAACCAAGCAGCGCCGCATCGTGTTCGCCGCACGGCACTACCTGCTGCGGCTGGGCGCGGAGCCCCCCTGCCGCTTCGACGTGGTCTGCATGGAAGAAGGCGGCGGCATCCAGTGGATGCGCGCCGCCTTCGATGCTGGCTAGGACCTCAGGCCCTAGCAAACCTGCTTTGGCTTCCCGGATCAGTTCCGGTCGGCCTTCGCAATCACTTGCGGAGCCGGCTCGGGAGCGGCGCCCATGGATTGCTGTTCGGTCACCTGGGCCACCGGAGCGGGTTGCTCCACGACGGCGGTGCGCTCTTCGACCACCGTCGTCTGGGCGGTCTGCACCTGGTCGACGATGCCCGGCACGCCGGTTTCGCCCATCGAGGTCAGGTGGGTGCTCTGCTGGCCGGCGCCGAGAGCGGGGTTGGCGATGAAGGGGTTGGGCGGGACGCCCTGGGCCATGGCGACACCGATAACGGCGACGGCAGAGGCACCCGCGATCAGACCAGCGATTTTTTTCATGATAGCCATTGCAACTTCTCCTAGAGCTTGATTTGTGGATTGAACCTGCGGGCAACGAAGCCAGCGGTGTCAAGAGTAGTGAGCCGCAACTTGCGCGGAGTCAGCACGCGGCGGGGTTTCGTGTCGGGTCACGTCCGCCTCTGCGTCGGTCATCCCGCGCCTGCCTCGTCCGATGAGGCCTACACGTTCGACCCATCCCGCAACGGTGCGGAAAGGGTGGTAACGGTGCGTAGCACAGGCGCACGACCTCATGCGCGCGCGGCGGCTGCGGGGCCTGGATTTACCGGGGCGCAACAGGCGCAGAGGTATCATTCCCCACATGCTCGAGCAACGGATCCAGCAGAATTTCATCGACAGCGCGGACCTGAAATACCAGGCCGCCCAGACGCTCAGCAAGCCGATCGCGCAGGCGGTGCAGGCCGTGCTGGCGTGCGTAACCAGTGGCGGGAAGGTGCTGGCCTGCGGCAACGGCGGCTCGGCCGCCGACGCGCAGCACTTCTCCGCGGAGTTCGTCGGCCGCTTCGAACGCGAACGGCCCGAACTCGCCGCGATCGCCCTCACGGTGGACAGCTCCATCCTGACCGCGATCGCCAACGACTACGACTTCGAACGCATCTTCGCCAAGCAGGTGCGCGCGCTCGGCCAGGCCGGCGACGTGCTGCTGGCCATCACCACCAGCGGCAACTCCGCCAACGTGCTGGCCGCGGTCGAGGCCGCGCACGAGCGCGAGATGACCGTGGTGGCGCTGACGGGACGCGGCGGCGGCCGGATGGCCAGCGTGCTGCGCGAAACCGACGTGCACATCTGCGTGCCCCACGAGCGCACCGCGCGCATCCAGGAAGTCCACATCCTTGCCATTCATTGCATCTGCGACGGCGTAGACGCGCAGTTGCTCGGCGACCAGGAGAGCCCCACATGAAGTTGCAGTACCCGTCTTTCGCCCTGCGCCTCGCGGCCATCGCCGTGGCCGCGTCCACCCTGGGCGGCTGTGCCGCCGTCGTCGTCGGCGCCGCAGCAGGCACCGCGCTGATGGCCACCGACCGCCGCAGCTCCGGCGCCCAGGTGGACGACGAGACCATCGAGGTCCGGTCCGCGCTGCGCCTGAGCGAAGCGCTGGGCGACAAGGCCCACATCAACGTCACCAGCTACAACCGCCAGGTGCTGATGACGGGTGAGGTGCCCAGCGACCAGGCGAAGCAGATGGCCGAGACCATCGTCGGCCGCGTCGACAACGTGCGCAGCGTCGTCAACGAACTGGCGGTGGCGCCGCCGTCGTCGCTGCAGCAGCGCTCGACCGACACCTACGTCACGGGCAAGATCCGCGCCTCGCTGGTCGACGCCTCCGACCTGCAGAACCAGGCCTTCAAGGTCGTCACCGAGCGCGGCACCGTCTACCTGATGGGACGCGTGACGCCCTACGAAGCCGAGCGCGGCACGCTCATCGCCCGCCAGACCAGCGGCGTGGGCAAGGTGGTGCGGATGTTCGAACTGGTGACGCCGGAAGACCTGCGCGCCCTGGGCATCACGGCGCCTGCCGCGCCTGCCCCGGCGCCCGCGCCCGTGCCCGCCGCGAACCCCGCGACCGCCGTGCCGCCTGCGACGACGACGCTGCAGACGGAGTCGGGCGGGGCAGTGGCCACGCCGGTTCGCTGATTACTTGAGCCTGCGGATCAGGCTCGACGTATCCCACCGGCTGCCGCCGAGCGCCTGCACGTCGGCGTAGAACTGGTCCACCAGCGCCGTCACCGGCAGGCGCGCGCCGTTGCGCTTGGCTTCGTCCAGCACCAGGCCGAGGTCCTTGCGCATCCAGTCGACGGCGAAGCCGAACTCGAACTGGTCGGCCACCATGGTCTTGCCGCGGTTGTCCATCTGCCAGCTCTGGGCCGCGCCCTTGCCGATCACGTCCAGCACCTGGCCCATGTCCAGGCCGGCCTTCTGGCCGAAGCTGATCGCTTCCGACAGGCCCTGCACGAGGCCGGCGATCGCGATCTGGTTGACCATCTTGGTGAGTTGCCCCGCGCCGCTTCCGCCCATCAGGGTGAAGGCGCGCGAGAAGCACATCGCGACTGGCTTGGCCGCTTCGAAAGCCGCCGCGTCGCCGCCGCACATCACCGTCAGCATGCCGTTCTGCGCGCCGGCCTGGCCGCCCGACACGGGCGCATCGACGAACTGGATCTTGCGCCTGGCCGCTTCGGCGGAGAGTTCGCGCGCCACGTCGGCCGAGGCCGTCGTGTGGTCGACGAAGATGGCGCCCGGCTTCATGCCGGCCAGCGCGCCCTGCTCGCCCAGCACCACCGAGCGCAGGTCGTCGTCGTTGCCGACGCAGCAGAACACGAAGTCCGCACCCGCGACGGCTTCGCGCGGCGATGCCGCGGCAGCGCCGCCGAATTCCTGGCACCAGGCGGCGCGCTTCTCGGGATTGCGGTTGTAGACGGTGACGCCATGGCCCGCCAGCGCCAGGTGGCCGGCCATGGGAAAGCCCATCACGCCGAGGCCGAGGAAGGCGACCTGGCGGCTGGGGGTGGGTTCGTAGGTCTTGGGGTTGGTCGAAGGCATGCGGCGGATTCTAGGGCCCGCCTTCAGAGCGTGTAGTGGGCGATGCCGT
Organism: Ramlibacter agri; assembly: GCF_012927085.1. NCBI lineage: Bacteria > Pseudomonadati > Pseudomonadota > Betaproteobacteria > Burkholderiales > Comamonadaceae > Ramlibacter > Ramlibacter agri. The sequence goes on from NZ_JABBFX010000006.1 coordinate 55,666, forward strand.
CGCCGAAGGACCAGTTCTCGCGCAAGGTCTCGACCAGGTTGATGATCACGTCCGACGGACTGACGTCGCAGGCAGCGGACACGTCGGCCGCCGTGCGCGCGTAGAAGGCCCGCTTTTGCTGCAAGGTGCGCCCCGGCGCGCAATAGACCTGCACGAACAGCGCCTGCGCCGTGTGCTTCACGCCCAGGTACTCCGGCGTGCAGACCAGTGCACCCGGCGGATGCCGCGTGATGACCTGGAAGCGGTCGTCCGGCGGCACCCCGAAGGTATCCACCAGCGCCTGGTGCACGGCGTCGCCGGCGCGCTGGGCGCGCGCGGCGGAGAGCGTTTCGGGAGCTTCGATCCGGACGAGGGGCATGGCGTTCTCCTGCAAAGGGAACGCCACTGTGCGATGGCGCGGCGCGCGGCGAAAGGCGCGCCGCCGCAAAACGGCTGTGCGCCCGCCGCAAAACCGGGATCTAGACGATCGCCAGGTGCTCGGTGCCCGCCGCCAGGTCCTGCGTCTTCGCGCGCTGGCTGTTCAGCTTGATCTGCAGGCGCAGGTCGTTCACCGAGTCGGCGTTGCGCAGCGCGTCCTCGTAGGAGATGACGTTGTTCTCGTACATGTCGAAGAGCGCCTGGTCGAAGGTCTGCATGCCCAGGTTGCGGCTCTTCTTCATCACTTCCTTGATCTCGCTGACTTCGCCCTTGAAGATCAGGTCCGAGATCAGCGGGGAGTTCAGCATGATCTCCACCGAGGCGGCGCGGCCCTTGCCGTCCTGCTTGGGCACCAGGCGCTGCGACACGAAGGCCTTCAGGTTCAGCGACAGGTCCATCAGCAACTGCGGCCGGCGCTCTTCCGGGAAGAAGTTGATCACGCGGTCCAGCGCCTGGTTGGCGCTGTTGGCGTGCAGCGTCGCCATGCAAAGGTGGCCGGTTTCGGCGAAGGCGATGGCGTGTTCCATCGTCTCGCGGTCGCGGATTTCACCCATCAGGATGACGTCGGGCGCCTGGCGCAGCGTGTTCTTCAGCGCCGCTTCCCAGCTGTCCGTGTCCAGCCCCACTTCGCGCTGCGTCACCACGCAGTTCTTGTGCGGGTGCACGAATTCCACCGGGTCTTCGATGGTGATGATGTGGCCGTAGCTCTGCTCGTTGCGCCAGTCGATCATGGCCGCCAAGGTGGTCGACTTACCCGAGCCGGTGGCGCCCACCAGCACGACCAGGCCACGCTTGGACATCACCACGTCCTTCAGCACGCTGGGCACGCCGAGCTTGTCGATGGTCGGCAGGATCTGCGGGATCACCCGCAGCACCATGCCCACCTTGGCCTGCTGCACGAAGGCGTTCACGCGGAAGCGCCCCACGCCCGGCGGCGAGATGGCGAAGTTGCACTCCTTGGTGCGCTCGAACTCGGCGGCCTGCTTGTCGTTCATGATCGAACGCGCCAGCGCCAGCGTGTGCGACGCGTTCAGCGGCTGCGGCGAGACCTTGGTGACCTTGCCGTCCACCTTGATCGCGGGCGGGAAATCGGCCGTGATGAAGAGGTCCGAGCCGTTGCGCCCGACCATCAGCTTCAGCAGGTCGTTGATGAACTTTGTTGCCTGGTCGCGTTCCATGGTGGAACTCTCCTTCCTGGACTCTTAACCGGGGAAATTCTCGGGGATCTTGGCCTTGCCGCGGGCTTCCGCGGCGGTGATCATGTTCCGCCGCACCAGGTCCGTGAGGTTCTGGTCCAGTGTCTGCATGCCCACGCTGCTGCCGGTCTGGATGGCCGAGTACATCTGCGCGATCTTGGCTTCGCGGATCAGGTTGCGGATGGCCGACGTGCCGATCATGATCTCATGCGCCGCCACCCGGCCGGCGCCGTCCTTGGTCTTGCACAGCGTCTGCGAGATCACGGCCTGCAGCGACTCCGACAGCATCGCGCGGACCATTTCCTTTTCCTCGGCCGGGAACACGTCGATGATCCGGTCGATGGTCTTGGCGGCGGACGAGGTGTGCAGCGTGCCGAATACCAGGTGGCCCGTTTCCGCGGCCGTCATGGCCAGGCGGATGGTTTCCAGGTCACGCATTTCGCCCACGAGAATGCAGTCCGGGTCTTCCCGCAGCGCCGAACGCAGCGCGTTGGAGAAGGACAAGGTCATCGGGCCCACTTCGCGCTGGTTGATCAGGCACTTCTTGGACTCGTGCACGAATTCGATCGGGTCTTCCACCGTCAGGATGTGGCCGTACTCGGTCTCGTTCAGGTGGTTGATCATGGCCGCCAGCGTCGTGGACTTGCCCGAGCCGGTGGGGCCCGTCACCAGCACCATGCCGCGCGGCTTGAGCGCCAGGTCCTGGAAGATCTTGGGCGCGTTCAGCTGCTCCAGCGTCAGGATCTTGGACGGAATCGTCCGGAACACGGCGCCGGCGCCACGGTTCTGGTTGAACGCGTTGACGCGGAAGCGGGCCAGGCCTTCGATCTCGAACGAGAAGTCGCACTCGAGGAATTCCTCGTAGTTCTTGCGCTGGCTGTCGTTCATGATGTCGTAGACCATGGCGTGGACCTGCTTGTGGTCCATCGGGTCCACGTTGATGCGCCGCACGTCGCCGTGCACGCGGATCATCGGGGGCAGGCCTGCCGAGAGGTGGAGGTCGGATGCCTTGTTCTTGACGCTGAATGCCAGCAGCTGGGTAATATCCACGAGTCCCTCTTGTTTGATCGCCCGTCTCCCCTCGGCGCAAGCCTCCCGGGAAGGGCTGGTCGATTATGACCACGATTTCCAGCAACCTCCAGCTTGTGCGTGAGCGCATAGCCACGGCCTGTGCGGCCGCCGGACGCGACGTGAACGAAGTCACGCTGCTCGCCGTTTCCAAGACTTTCGGTGCAGATGCCGTGCGTACGGCCCATGCCGCGGGCCAGATGGCCTTCGGCGAGAACTACATCCAGGAAGCGGTAGCCAAGATCGCCGCGCTGGCCGCCCTGGGCCTGCAGTGGCATTGCATCGGCCCGATCCAGAGCAACAAGACGCGGCTGGTGGCCGCGCACTTCGACTGGGCGCAGAGCGTCGACCGGCTGAAGATCGCGCAGCGCCTGTCGGAGCAGCGGCCCGAAGGCCTGCCGGACCTGCAGGTGTGCCTCCAGGTAAACATCGACGGCGGCGACACCAAGTCCGGCGTCGCCCCGCAGGACACCCTGGCCCTGGCGCGCGAAGTGGCGGCCCTGCCGCGCCTGAGGTTGCGCGGGCTGATGACGATCCCGGAACCGGGCGCCGACTACGCCGCGCAGCTGGCGGTGCACCGCAAGGCGCGCCAGCTGTTCGACCAGCTGCGCGATGCCGGCCTGGCGCTGGACACGCTGTCCATGGGCATGACCGCCGACCTCGAGGCCGCCATCCACGCCGGCAGCACGATGGTGCGGGTGGGAACGGCGGTGTTCGGGGGGCGGGTCAGTTCTTCGGCGGTTGCACCGGCTTGATGCTGCCGCAGTCCGCGCCCAGCCACTTCCCGGAGCCGTCCATCTCGGTGGTCGTCTCGCGGCCCTGGACCGTGCTGCGCACCACCATGTGGCTGCTGTAGGCCTGGTCGCTGGCGACGGTGAACTCGCCTTCGCCGCTGGAAGGCGGGCTGCTGCAGGTGAACGCGATCTTCATCGTGTTGCCGCTGCGGTCCTGCTTGGTCGTCTTGCAGCCCTCCCGCACCGGCATCTCCTTGCGCTCGACCATCTCCTTGGTCATGCACATCTGCACCGTCATGCCGCCGCCGGCGGCGCCGGGCGCCATGCGCATGCCGCGCTGCGCCATCATGTCTTCCATCTGCTTGCGCTGCTCGGGCGGCATGGCGGCCAGCTGCTTCTGCATCTGCTCCATGGCCGCATCCATCTGCGGGTTGCCCTTCATCTTGTTGTTGATTTCCCACAGGCCGGGCTTCAGCTGCTGCTGCGCGGCGACGGGCAGGCAGGCGGCGGCGAGGATGAAGGGAACGAGAAGGGCAGCGGGTCGGCGCATCGTTGTCTCCGGCAGAAAGCGCCGATTCTGCCCAGGGTCAGTGGCCACGCCCAGGGGGAGGATCCCCGCCGCGTGAACTGCTGCACGCGCTTCCGCCATCGTGCGGAGGCATGAAAACGCCGCCAGCGGGGCCGGCGGCGTCTACGGGAGGCTGGCCGGCCTCAGAGCTTCAGCAGGTTGCGGGCGACCTGTTCCTTCTGGGGGTCGCCCAGGAGGTCGATGGCGCTCGGCAGGCTGCCGTCGAAGCGCCCCAGCACATCCTGCAACGCCTGCAGGGTGCGGAACAGCTGCGGGTCGACGCCATCGGCGCAGCGCTTCAGTTCGGCGTCGGCGTCCTGCAACGCGCGGAACAGCAGCGCCCGGCTGTTGCCCCGGATCACCAGGTTGCCGTCGGCTTGCCAGATGGCCTTGTGCATGTATTTCATTCGAGCATCTCCGTGGGATGCCCAGAAGGATGGACGCTGCCGCGCCCCCGCCCTGTGGGCCGACCCGGAGTGTTCGGGCCGGCCGGGGCTGTAGGGGCACGTCAGCGGCCGGCACAGCCGTTGCGTAGCTTCCGCGGCAACGGCGTGTAGTCCTAGTGCGCGCCGGCGGCCGCGTCGGCTCCGCCACTGCCGGCCGGCGACTTCTGCGGATGCGTCAGCCACACCAGCGGGATCAGGCACAGGAACAGCACCGCCGAACCGTAGAAGATGTCGTTGGCGGCCATCATGAAGGACTGCTGGTCCACCAGGCGGTTGATCTGCGCCAGCGCCTGCTCCGGCGACAGGCCCGAGGCCTGCAGGCCTTGCAAGGTCTGCATGGCCACGTTGCTGCCCGGCCCCACCGACTCGACCAGCTGCGCATGGTGCAGCGCCGCCCGGCTTTCCCACAGCGTGGTCGACACCGAAGTGCCGATCGCGCCGGCGGTGATGCGCACGAAGTTGCTCAGGCCCGAGGCAAAGGGCATCTGCGCCGGCGTCATCCCGGACAGCGTGATCGTCATCAGCGGGATGAAGAAGAACGCCATCGCCACACCCTGGATGATCGTGGGGATCAGGATGGTGCGCATGTCCGCCTGGGTGTTGAAGTTCGAGCGCATCCACAGCACCACCGCGAACACCAGGAAGGCAAACGTGGCGTAGCGGCGCGGGTCCACCTTGGCGATGGTCTTGCCGACGATGGGCGAGAACACCAGCGCCAGCAAGCCCACCGGCGCCGTCACCATGCCCGCATCGGTGGCCGTGTAGCCCATGAACTGCTGCAGCCACAGCGGCAGCAGCACCACGTTGCCGAAGAACAGCCCGTAGCCGATGGAGACGGCCAGGGTGCCGGCCCAGAAGTTGCGCCCGGCGAACAGCCGCAGCGCCACCACCGGGTGCTTGTCGGTCAGCTCCCAGATGATGAAGAAGGCGAAGCCGACGATGGCGATCACCGTCAGCCCCACGATCAGCTGCGAGTGGAACCAGTCGTACTCCTTGCCCAGGTCCAGCACCATCTGCATGCAGCCGATCCACACGACCAGCAGCGCCAGGCCGACGCGGTCGATCGGCAGCTTGTGCCGCACGCTCTCGCGCTTGTGGTAGATGCCCCAGGCGCCGAAGGCGGCGACGATGCCCACCGGGATGTTGATGTAGAAGATCCAGGACCAGGTGATGTTGTCCGTGATCCAGCCCCCCAGCAGCGGCCCCATCACGGGCGCGACCAGGGTGGTCATGGACCACAGCGCCATCGCCAGGCCGGCGGATGCGCGTGGATAGCTGGAAAGCAGCAGCGTCTGCGACAGCGGGATCATGGGCCCGGCGACGAAGCCCTGCAGCGCGCGGAACGCGATCAGCATCGGCATGTTGGGCGCGAGGCCGCACAGCCAGGAAGCGATCACGAACAGCACGATGCTGGCCACGAACAGGCGGACCTGGCCGAAGCGCTGCGACAGCCAGCCGGTCAGCGGCACCGCGATCGCGTTGGCGATGGCGAAGCTGGTGATGACCCAGGTGCCCTGGTTGGGGCTGACGCCGAGGTCACCGGCAATGGCCGGCAGCGAGACGTTGGCGATCGAGCTGTCCAGCACGTTCATGAACGTGGCGGCGGACAGCGCGATCGTGCCCCACAGGCGCGCGGAACCCTCGAGTGGCGGGTGCGCCACCGGAGGTGCGGAAGTAGCCATGGGCTTGACGCTTTAGCGGCTGACCGTCGCGGAAGCGGCGTGGGCGACGTTCTGCGCGGCGACCGGCGTGGTGCCCTTGGCACCCTTGCCGCTGCCGTTCCTGGCGGTGGCGGGCGCGGCGATGCCGCGGCCGGAGTTCAGCGCGATGATGCGCCGCACTTCGGCGTCGGCGCCGTTGTCCTGCGCGCCGTAGACCTGCGTGTGCGAGGTCACGTCCTTCGGCGCATCGGCCAGCGACTTGCCGTCCTGCTTGCTGATGTCCACGGTCGCTTCCATCGACAGGCCCACGCGCAGCGGGTGGTCGGCCACCTGCTGGCGGTCCAGGGCGATGCGCACGGGCACGCGCTGCACCACCTTGATCCAGTTGCCGGTGGCGTTCTGCGCCGGCAGCAGCGAGAAGGCGGCGCCGGTGCCGACACCCAGGCCGTCCACGGTGCCCTTGTATTCGACCTTCTTGCCGTACACGTCGGCGGTCAGCGTCACCGGCTGGCCGATGCGGATCTTGCGCAGCTGTACTTCCTTGAAGTTCGCGTCCACCCACACCTGGTTCAGCGGGATGATGGACATCACGGGCGTGCCGGCGGCGATGCGCTGGCCCAGCTGCACGGTGCGCTTGGCGACGTAGCCGTCCACCGGGGCGGGCAGCGTGGCGCGCGACGAGGCCAGCCAGGCTTCGCGCACCTTGGCGGCGGCGGCCTGCACCTGCGGGTGCTGCTCGACGTCGGTGCCGGAGGTCAGGGCCTGGTTGCTGGCGAGCTGCTCGCGCGCACTCACCACCGCGGCCTGCGCGGCGGCGACGGCGCTGCGCGCGGCGTTTACCTGCGTCTGCGCGTGCTGCAGTTCTTCCTTGGACACGGCGCCGGACTGCACCAGCGAGGCCCGCCGGTTGTAGTCGTCGTTGGCGCGCAGCAGGTCGGACTGCGCCTTGCTGGCGTCGGCTTCACGCAGCGCGATCTGCGCCGACAGCGAGCCGTTGTTGGCGTACAGCGTGCGCACCTGGCGCACGGTCTGGCCCAGCGCCGCTTCGGCCTGGTCCAGCGCCACCTGGGCGTCGGCCGGGTCCAGCTTCACCAGGGGCTGGCCCGCCTTGACGAAGTCGGTGTCGTCGGCATGGATGGACAGCACGGTGCCGCCGACCTGCGGGGTCACCTGGATGACGTTGCCCTGGACGTAGGCGTTGTCGGTGCTCTCGTAGTGGCTGGCCACCAGCCACTCGTAGGCGGCCCAGCCGAGGCCGCCGACCACCACGATGGCGGCCAGGGCGGTCAGCGCCTTGCGGCGCTTCTGGTTCGGGGCGTTGAGGGATTGCGCTTGGTTTTCGCTCATGTTTCTTGACTCCGGATTCTTCAGTGGGCGGCGACGGCGGTGTCGGCGGCGGGCTGGTAGCCGCCGCCGAGGGCGCGATAGAGGGACACGCGGGCATCGAGCGCGCGGGCGGCGAGGTCGACGCCCAGGCGGCGCTGCTGCAGCACCGTGGTTTCGGCGCTGAGCACGTTCAGGTAGGTGCCCAGGCCGGCCTTGTAGCGCTGCACGGCGATGTCGTAGGCGCCTTCGGCCGCGGCTTCAGCCTGCTTCTGCTCGACCTGCTGGCGGGCGACCGATTGCACGGCGGCAATGGCGTCGCCGGATTCGTGGATGGCGTCCAGCACAGCGCCGTTGTAGCTCTCGATGGCGACGTCCAGGTCCGCCGTCTTGCCCTTGAGGTTGGCGCGCAGGCGGCCGCCGTCGAAGATCGGCAGGCGGATGGCGGGACCGAAGCCCCATTGCTCGCTGCCCATGTCCAGCAGCTTGCCCAGGCCCAGGCTGTTCAGGCCGATGAAGCCGACCAGGTTGATGTTGGGATAGAACTGCGCCTTCGCGTTCTTGATGTCCTCGCCCGCGGCTTCGACGCGCCAGCGCGCGGCGGCGATGTCGGGCCGGCGGCCCAGCAGGTCGGCGGGCAGCGCACTCAGCGCCGGCGCGGTGGGAATGGCGTGCAGCGCGGGCACGCCGCCGACGGCGGGCACGTCGTCGCGGCCGACCAGCGCGGCCAGCGCGTTGTGCGCGACCTGGGCCTGCTCCTGCAGGGCCTCGATCTGCTGGCGCGCTTCCGGCAGGCCGCCTTCGGCCTGGCGCAGTTCCAGGTTGGTGTCCAGGCCGGCCTGCAGGCGCTGCTGCACCAGCTTCAGCTGCTGGTCACGCTGCTCCAGCGTGCGATGGGCGACGGCCAGCTGCTCCTGCACGCGCACCAGCTGGAAGTAGCTGCGGGCGACGTTGCTGGCCAGCAGGATGCGGGCGGCGGCGACGTCGGCCTCGGAAGCGCGGGCGGCGCCCAGCGCGGCCTGCAGCGCCGCCTTGTTCTTGCCGAAGAAGTCCAGCTCCCAGCTGCCATTGAGCTGCAGCGTGCCGGTGTCCTTGATGGAGCCGGCGAGCGGCGCCGGGTACAGGCCGTGCTCGGTGAAGCGCTGCCGCATCGCGTCGGCCTGGCCGGTGAGCTGCGGCGAATCCGCCGAGCGCGCCGACTCGATCGTGGACTGCGCGCGGCGCAGGCGCGCCTGGGCCACGCCGAGGTTCGGGTTGCCGGCGAGGGCTTCATCGACCAGGGCGTCCAGGCGCGCGTCGCCGAACTCCTTCCACCAATCCGGGGCCAGCGTGGCCACGGAAGCGGAAGAGGCGTGGGGAACAGCGGCGTCGCGCAGCTTGGCCTGCGGTTCGATGCCGGAGAAGTTGGCGCAGCCGGCCAGCACGAGGGCGGCGGCAAGGCCTGTCAGGAGGGGCTTCATTGTTGGTTTCCGTTTTCTTGTTACTGGCGGGCCAGCGCGTTGTCCAGGACGCGGCGCAGCAGCCCACGCAGTTGCTCCCATTCCGCGACGCTGAGCGGCTGCAGCATCTGGTTCTGCACGGCGCACAGCACCGCGGGGATCTGCTTGGCGGTGTCACGCCCTTCGGAGGTGAGCTCCAGGTTGACCACGCGGCGGTCGGAGGATGAGCGCACGCGCGTCACCAGGCCCTTGGCTTCCAGGCGGTCCAGCAGGCGCGTCATGGCGCCGGCATCGAGCTGGCATTCACGCGCCAGTTCGGCCACCGTGGAGGCCTCGCCCCAGTGCAGCTTGAGCAGCGGCACCCATTGGGCGTGGGTCAGGCCGCGCGGTTCCAGCGCCTGGTCGATCTCGCAAGCGGCCACGTTGAGGATGCGACGCATCAAATAGGCGGCGCTGTCCTCCGGCTTGTAGTCTTCCGGGCGGTAGAACACCTTGTCGGCGGCGTTGCTGGGAGGTCGGGCACTCATGGATAACCCGAATAATAGTTGCCTAGGCAAATATTGTCAAGGCTACCTCTGCCGGGGCAACTATCCCGGTGTGGTTTCAGGACCTCAGGTAGAACTGGCGCAGTTCGCGCTTCAGGACCTTGCCGATGTCGCTGCGCGGCAGCTCGGCCAGGAAACGCAGGTCCGCCAGCCGCTGGGTCTTGCCCAGGCGGGCGTTGGCCCAGTCACGCAGTTCGGGCGCGGCGGGAGCGCCATCGTGGGGGACCACGAAGGCCACGGGCGTCTCGCCCCAGGTTTCCGACGGCACGCCCACCACCGCGGCCTCGGCCACCGCGGGGTGGCCCCGCAGCACCGCTTCCAGGTCGCTGGGGTAGATGTTGAAGCCGCCGCTGATCACCATGTCCTTGCGCCGGTCCATCAAGGTGAGGAAGCCGTCGGCGTCGAAGCGGCCGACGTCGCCGGTGCGGATGAAGCGCTTGCCCCCGGCGTCGTGCCACTCGGCTTCGCGCGTCTTGCCCGGCTGGTTCTGGTAGCCGACCATCATCGCGCCCGAATTCCCCACCACCTCGCCGACCTCGCCCGCCGGCAGCACCTGCCCGGCCTCGTCGATGAGCCGGATGTCGTGGCCTTCGGCCGGCTTGCCGACGGTGTGCAGCTTGTCCGGGAACTTGTGGGCTTCCAGGACGCAGGTGCCGCCGCCCTCGGTCATGCCGTAGTACTCCACCAGCCCGCCGGGCCAGCGCGCCAGCACGTCGGCCTTCAGGGCCGCCGCAAAAGGCGCGCTGGTGCAGAACTTCATGCGGAAGGCGCCGAGGTCATGCCGGTCGAAATCGGGCAGCGCCATCAGCCGCTGGTACTGCACCGGCACCAGCATGGCGTGGGTGGCCCGCTCGCGCTGGGCCAGACGCAGGTAGGCGGCCGGGTCGAAGCGGCCTTCGGTCAGCACGACGCGGCCGCCCTTGGCCAGGCAGGGAAAGACGGCGACCAGCGTGGTGTTGGAGCACAGCGAGGTCGCGACCAGCGCCACCGCGTCGGCGTCGTAGCCGTAGTTCTCGGCCCGGGCCACATGGGCCCAGCGCATGCGGTGCGGCTGCACGATGCCCTTGGGCGTCCCCGTGGTGCCGGACGAATAGATGATGTTGAAGGCCCAGTCCGGCTGCACAGCCACCGGACGAGGCCGGCTGCCGGCCGGCGCCAGCCAGGCCCGCAGCGCATCCGGGTCCTCCATGCCGATGCGCGGCGCGCGGGTGGCGAAGTCAGGCACGCTGGCGTCGGTGAAGAAGACCCGGGCGCCGCTGTCTTCGACCATGCCGGCCAGCTGCTGCGGCAGCGCCGTGTTCGGCAGCGGCGCCACGGCCGCGCCGGCGCGCAGGCCTCCCAGGAACAGCACCAGGTAGTCGATCGAATTGGCGCCGCAGATGGCGATGCTGTCGCGCGGCCGCACGCCGTCGCGCTGCAGGGTCGCGGCCACGCGGTCCACGGCCGCGTCCAGGCTGGCCCAGTCCAGGCTGCGTCCGCCTTGCTGCACAGCTACCTGCCGCGGCCACGCCCGGGCGTGTGCCGCGACGAGCTGCGCGATGGCGCGGAAGGCAGGGGCATTCATCTTGCTGGTCTCCTCTGGCGCCGACTGTACAGGCCGGCGCTGGGCGGCGTCCGACACCGCGGCGGTGCGGGCTCCGACCTTGCACGACAGGGCGCCGCCGCAAACTAGTTAACGAACAACGCGAAGGAGATCCCATGGCCTACAGCAGCATCATGGGCGCGGACACCGCGCCCACCAACCCCGCCGGCCGCGATTCCGACCTGCTGGGCCCGAGCGACAACTCGGACAGCGGCAGCGACACCGTGGGCAGCAGCGAAGCCCATGAAGACAGCGACGCCGCCGGCACCGGCGAGCGCGCCAACGTGGCGGGTCGCGACGGCCGCGAAGGCGGCGACATCCTGCCCGACAAGGTGGTGAACCTGGCGGACGATGAAGGCTTCCCGGAAGCCGACCCGGATGCGATGGAGATGACCGACCTGGACAGCGACGAGGCCCAGGCGCTCGCCGACCAGGACGAATCCGACCCGCAGACCTGAGCGGCGCATGGCCGCCCCCCGGAGGAGGACCCCGCAAGCCGCGCCGCGGCAGGTGCGCACGGTGCTGCGCGACACCTTCGGGCTGTCGCGCCTGCGCCCTGGCCAGGCCACGGTGATCGAGCGCGTGCTCGCCGGCCTGCCCACGCTGGCCGTGATGCCCACCGGCGCCGGCAAGTCGCTGTGCTACCAGCTGCCGGCGCTGCTGCTGCCCGGTCGCACCGTGGTCGTGTCGCCGCTCATCGCCCTGATGAAGGACCAGTGCGAGTCGCTGCGCGCCTTGGGCATCCCCGCCGTGCAGGTGAACAGCGCCGTCGACAGCGAAGAGGCGCGGGCGGCCGAAGAAGCCGTGGCGGACGGCAGCGCCCGCATCATCATGACCACGCCCGAGCGGCTGGCGGAACCCGCCTTCCTGGACATGGTGCTGACCCACCCGGTCAGCCTGCTGGCCGTGGACGAGGCACACTGCATCTCGCAATGGGGCCACGACTTCCGCCCGGCCTTCCTGGAGATCGCGCACGCGCTGCCGCGCCTGGGAAAGCCCGTGGTGCTGGCGCTCACCGCGACCGCCACCGAGGAGATCGCCCAGGACATCTGCAAGCAGCTGCGCATCCCCGCCGCCGGCCTGGTGAACACCAGCGCCTACCGGCCCAACCTGGACCTGCGCGTCGTCCCGGTGGCCAGGGAAGCCGACAAGCTGGCGCAGGCGCTGAAGCTGGTGCGCGGCACCAGCGGCTCGGGCATCGTCTACACGGCCACCGTGAAGGCGGCGCAAGCGGTGCACGAGGCGCTGCTCGCCGCCGATGAATCGACGGGGCTGTACCACGGCAAGCTGTCGACGCCGGACCGGCATGCGGCGCAGGAGGCCTTCATGTCCGGCGAACGCCGCGTGATGGTGGCGACCAATGCCTTCGGGCTCGGCATCGACAAGCCGGACATCCGCTTCGTGCTGCACTACCAGCTGCCGGCGACCTTGGAGGCCTACTACCAGGAAGCCGGCCGCGCCGGGCGCGACGGCCAGCTGGCGCGCTGCACCTTGCTGTTCCTGCGCGGCGACAAGGCGATCCAGCAGTTCTTCATGGCCGGCCGCTATCCCGGCGAGGAGGACGCGGCCGCCGTGCTGCAGACCCTGCGCGCCCCGCCGCCGCAAGGCGTGTCCGCGTGGACGCTGCCGCTGCTGCAGGCGCGCGTGGCGCGCGCCCGCGCCAAGCTGCAGGTGGCGCTGGGCCTGCTGCGCAAGGACAGGATCGTCGGCCAGGCCAGGGATGGCTCGCTGCGCCTGCTGAAAGCCCAGGCCGGCGGCGCGCGCATGCGCGAGCTGACCGAGACCTATGGCCGCAAGCGCGACCTGGACCGCGAGGCGCTGGAACGCATGGTGTTCTACGCGCAGACCGGCCAGTGCCGATGGCGCGTGCTGCTGGAGCACCTGGAAGGCGGCGCGCCCTTCGAGCGCTGCGAACACTGCGACAACTGCCGCCGCATCGCCGCGCATGAAGCCGTGGTGGAAGACTTGCTGCGCCGCGCGCCGGTCGTGGAGGAAGCCGAAGAAGAAGACACGTCACCCGTGTTCACGCGCGGCGACGTGGTGGAAGTGAAGCGCTATGGCCGCGGCGTGGTGGAGGAAGCCAACGCGACGCAGGTGACGGTGGCTTTCGCGGACCGCAGCCGGCGGAGCTTCTTGCCGGAGTATGTGAAGCGGGCGCGGCGCCAGGCGGCGGCGCTGTGATCTGCTTGCCAACAACGACGCTGTAGGCTGGGTTCGCGAGCAAGGCGAGCGACCCCAGTGTTCCTCACCGCACAGCCACCGACATCTTCCGCCACGACGGATCCGCCCACCGCTGGAACTGCCCCAGCGAGTTGGCGTCCCCGCCCTGCTTCTGCGCCACCAGGCTGTCCAGCGACACCACCTCGAAGCTGCGCCGGTACTTCCCTTCCCCGCGCGCCTCCCGCGCCAGCAGCAATTGCTGCCCACCCGGCACCCAACCCGCGAATTCCGCGTAGCCCAGCTCCGGTTGCAGGCTTGCCGGCGGCAAGACATCGATAGCCCACTTCCCGCGCTGCTGGCGGAACACCCACAGCTCGCGCCAGCCGTCGATGGGTTGCACCGCCAGCGCCAGCGCGTTGCCCTCGCGGTTGAGGCTGGCCGACTGCGTCCATACCAGCGCATAAGTGCAGCGGCGCGCCAGCGGATTCGCCGCATCGTGCTTCGCGTCGACCAGCAGCACGCAGGTCTCGCCGGGCTGCCCTCGCTCCGTGGCGATGCTCGCCCGCGCCGTCAACGGCGCATCCGACGGCCGCGCCACTGCCGCCCAGCGCGAAGCGTTCACGCGCATCGCTGCGTCGTTGTACGCGGCGGCGTCTTCCTCCAGCAGTTCGCCTCGCTGCACCCGCGCCAGTTCGACGATCGCGCGCTGCGCCTGCCCTTCGCCGCCACCGTCGATACGCGCCTGCTCGTAAGCCAGTGTGGCGAACACGCTGGCCCGCCGCAGCGCCAGCTTGTTCTGCAGCCAGGCGGGCAGGGCCGCGGCGTCCACGTGTTCCAGCACCTGCGCCCGCCATAAGTTCACCTCGTGCCGCTGCAGCGGCTGCAGGGCCGGGTCCAGGCATTCGGGCTTGGTCAGCGCCAGCGCTGCATGCGCCTTCTGCTGCGGTTGGGAGGCCGGCAGCGCCAGCACGCGGCGGAAAGCCTCGCCGTCATAGCAGACGCGCATGCGACCCTGCTGCTCGTAGCTGGCGAACTTGACGCCGTAGCGGCCCGCCACGTCCAGGTGCGCCGTGAGCGCCGCCTGCCCCTGCTTGCTGGCCGCGCCGGTGGTGGCGCGCTGCGCCAGCCGCTCGGCGAAGGTGCCCAGCACGTCCAGCACTTCGCTGCCTTCCGGGCCACGCACCGATTCAGCCGGCGCGGCCTGCAGCCAGGCGGCGGCGATGGCGATGCCCAGCGACTCCGCGCCGGGCGCCTCGCGCATGAAGCGCAGCACCGCCAGCAGCTCCGGCGCTTCGGCCGGTGCCAGCGCCAGCCGCTTCACCTGCGTCGCCTTGACGTAGCCGCCACGTTCATGTGCATGGTCCCAGACCTGCAGGTAGTCGAGGCGTTCGCCGCGCACTTCCAGCACCTCGCCCTGCCACAGCTGCGACTGCGGCGGGGCCGAGTCGCGCGCCGAAGCGCGCAGCGCGGCCTGGTCGGTGGTGACGATCGCGGTGAGGAGGGCAGCGGCGGCCAGCATGCTCACTGCTCCTCGGCCGACGCGGCGGCGTGCTGCACTTCGGGCTGCGGCTGCGCACCGGCGCCACCGAGCAGGTTGGCGGCCAGAAAGCTGCTGCCAGTTCCGGGCGGGGCGATGATCACCTGCACCTTGTCCGAGAGCTTGTCGGCCAACGTCTTCTGGATCAGGAGCGGATGCTTGCTGATCAGGCTGCCCTCGCGCGCCATCTGGTCGGCGTTGGCCTGGCCCACTTTCTCCATGCGGAAGGCTTCGGCCTCGGCCAGCTTGCGGCGCGCATCGGCCTCGCCGGTCGCCTCGATACGGCGAGCCTGCGCGTTGCCTTCGGCCATCTTCAGCCGCGCTTCCTTCTCGGCCTCGGCTTCCAGCCGGCGCTGCTCGATCTGGCGCTCCTTGAAGGGCAGCACGTGCTTCATCGCCTCTTCCTGGGCGCGGGCGGCGATGACCTGCTCGCGCGCCGCGGCTTCGGCGCGCACTTCGCGCTGCACCTTTTCGGCGTTCGCTTCCAGCTCCACCTGCTTCACGCGCTTGTCCTTCAGCTCCAGCGTGTACTGCATCTTCTGCGTTTCCAGTTCCTCGGCCAGCAGGTTCTCCATGCCGCGCTTGTAGTCGGCCGGCAGGTCCACCTTGCCCACCTGCACGCCGCGCAGCAGCACGCCGTCGGCGGCCAGCTTGCCACGCAGTTCGGTTTCCAGCGCCTGCTGGATCTCCACGCGCCTGGTGGAGAAGATCTCGCGCACCGTATAGCGGGCAAAGACCTTGTAGGCGATGCCCTGCACCGCGGGCTCGACGACCTCCGCGCCCAGGTCGGGCGGCAGGTTGCGCGCCGTCGTGGTGACCTTGGACGGATCGAGCGCGTAGCGCACCGCGAGGTCGACGCCGACCGACAGCCCTTCCACCGACTGCACCGGCGCCTGGCCGGAGGCACTGGACATCTGCAGCGGCTTGTAGACGCGGTCGCGCAGCGAGAACACCTGGGCCTGGTGCACGCCGGGCAGCACCAGCACCGAGCCGTCGCGCCATTGCACCACCTGGCCCGTGAGCTGGTTGGTGCGCACGCCGACCTCGCCGGGGCCTGCGCCCTGCACCGGGGCGTGCTTCCACAGCACCCAGCCGGTGGCACCGACGACGGCGATGGCGATCGCCGCCCCTCGGACCTGCGCGAAGCGCTGCTGCGCGCCTTCGGCGGTCAGCGGGTCCGGCGCGCCGCGGTGGCGGCGCAGGGTGCGCGCCACGGCAAGGCGGGCGGCGCGGGCGATGGTCTTCAGCTTGGCGAGCATGGTGTTCTCCGTGGGGGGACTTCGGTCGTGGGTTCAGCCGTCAAGGCTGGCAAAGAGTTCGGCGGCCGGCAGGTTGGCGCCCGGCACGGCGCGCGAGGACAGCAGCAGGTAGCCGGCGCCATCGACCTGCACCAGGAAGTCGGGCAGGTTGTCGCCATCGAGATCGGCGACCAGGCGCACCGCGGTCGTGGTGGCGTCGAACGGGCCGAGCACGTAGCTGTAGGTGTGGCCGCCGTAGGCGATGGTGTATTGCATGCCCTTGACGACGTTCTCGACGCGCAGCGCGAAGCGCTGGCCCTTGAAGGTGAGCTCGTAGTCCTGGCCCAGCTCCGGCAGCTGCAACGCCGAGGGCGCGAAGTACGTCGGCCGCACGCCTTCCGCAAGCGGCGCGCCGGGCAGGTGCAGGTACAGGGCGTCCGCCGGCGCGGCGGCGACATCGGCCGGGCGGACGGCGCGCACTTCCAGCGCCCGCTGCTGCGGCACCAGGCGATACCAGCCGTCCTGCGGCCAGGGCTCGGCACCGGCGCGCTGCACCTCCTGCTGCCAGGTGCCGGATTCGACGATGTAGCCTTCCTGCAGGCTGCCCGCCCACAGCGAGGCGGCGGCAAGGCCGGCGGCGGCCAGCAGGGCGAGGTCGCGCAGGGCGCGGAGCGTGGTGTCGGGCCTGGTTTGCATCGCGTTTCTCCTTCGTGCTTGACGTGTGGAGGCCATTCTTCGGAGCGCGCCGGGAGGGAACAATGCAGCCGCGGGGCGGCTTCGTTCACGCCCCGGAAGAAATCTTCACGAGGGCCTGCGAAGGCGCAGCCGATAATCCGCGCCATGACCCGCGTCGCCGTCATCGAGGACGATCACCCCACCAGCAACCAGCTGGCCGGCTGGATCCGCGCCGCCCGGCCGGACCTCACCATCGACCAGTGGTTCACCCGCGACGAGGCGGAAGCCGCGCTGGCCCGCGAGGCCTACGACGTGGTGCTGCTGGACATCGAACTGGGCCGCGAACGCCATGCCGGCGTCGCCCTGATCAACGAGATCAACAAGCAGGGCACGGGCGTGCCGGTGCTGGTGGTCAGCGCCATGCCGGCGGCCATCTACCGCAGCATCATGAAGGCGCTGGACGCCTGGGATTACCTGCAGAAGACCACCTTCGAGGAGGCCGATTTCATCGAGACCTTCCTCGAGATCCTGCGGGTGGCGCGCGAGCGCAAGGCGCAGCGCGGCGCCACCGCGGCACAGGCCGGCGAGCTGGCGCTGGACCCGCTGTGGCAGCGCACGCCCACCTGGCGCGGCGAACGCATCAACCTGCCGCTGACGGCGCAGCGCATCCTGGCCACGCTGTACCAGCGCCAGGGTGAAGTCGTTTCCTACGAGGACCTGTTCGACGTGGTGAAGAGCGGGCGCAACCGCGACAACGTGCGCAAGCACGTCAGCACCATCCGCGACGCCTTCCGCGAAGTGGACGCCGCTTTCGACGGCATCGAGAACGTGCCCATGCGCGGCTTCCGCTGGGTCGCCCGGCGATGAAGCTGGGGCTGCCCGAGCTGCTGGAGGTGCCGCGGCTCGGCATCGCCTCCTTCCGCCGGCGGCTGCTGTTCCGCGGCGTGTTCCTGCTGCTGGCGCTGGCGACCATCGCCTTCGCCGTGCTGCTGTTGCAGGACGAGAAGGAACGCAGCTACCGCAGCTACCAGCAGAACTTCCGGCAGTCGCAGGCGGAGCTGATGGCGCGGCTGCGCCAGCCCGCCGGCCAGCTCGCGCTGATGAACACCAGGGCCGTCGAAGTGGCCACGCCCCTGCGGCCGCTGGTGCTGCCCTACCCCGCGCTGGACCTGGACGACCCCAGCAAGGCGCAACAGGCCGTGGAGCAGGCCGGCTGCGCCGTGGTCTACCCCGACGACAGCTCGCTGTGCGCCGCGGTAGGCAGCAACCCCTACACCGGCAGCTGGCTCTACCTGGTGGGCGGCTTCTCCGCCGGCGAACTGGCCTGGCGCGACCCCGGCATCCTCGACCTGCAGTCGGTGCACCGCATGCGCATCCGCGTCGAAATGCGCGGCGAGCTCATGACCTGGGTCGCGCCCTTCGAGCAGCTGTCGCTGCGCGGCGAGCCGCTGGTGCGCGGCCGGCTCACCGCCTTCGCGACGACGGGCGAAGCGCCGCTGGCCGACGACGACAAGCCGGTGCGCGACTTCCGCGGCTGGCTGTGGCAAAGCGCCACCTGCTCCGCCGGCGGCGAGCTGCCCGATTGCCCGCGCCGCGTGTCCTATGCGATCCGGCTGCCGGTGGAAGCTTTCCGCGACGCGCTGACGGCCCGCCACCCACAGTGGCCGCCGCCGGACCTGGACCACATCCGCGTGCACGTGCAGGTGCTGGGCCCCGGCGACACGCCACCGCTGTTCGACAGCAATGCGCCGGGCGCGCTGGCGCCGGCCTCGCTGTCGGATCTCGCGCGCCCGCTGCAGCCCGGCGAAGTGCTGACGCTCACGCGCCAGGGCGAGACCAGCGAACCGCCGCTGGTGCTGAAGGCGCGCGACGATGCGGCCGCCCGCACCTCGCCGCTGATCCTGCGCCTGATCGACCAACTGCCGGTCACGGAGAAGCCGGCGCCGCTGCAAGGCAAGGACCTCATCGCGACGCCGCTGGCCAGCTACGAGGCGCGCTTCACCGGCGACGCCCGTGGCATCGACCGCAGCCTGGGCGTGATCGCCACGCGGCTGTCCTGGTACGTGGCCGCGATGCTGGGCGCGATCGTCGTCGCGTGGCTGGTCATCGAAATCGGCCTGATCCGGCGCATCGCCGTGCTGACCCGGCGCGCCGCCGCGGTGTCGCACAACATGCAGAAGGAGCCGACCTGGGACGCGCGCATCGGCCAGCTCGATGTGTCCGACCTGCGCGGCTCCGACGAGCTGGGCATCCTGGCCGGCGGCCTGTCGGACCTGATGCAACGGGTGAAGAGCGACGTGCAGCGCGAGCAGCTGCGGGCCCAGCGCGAGCGCGACACCTTGCAGGCGGTGGGCCACGAGATCCTGTCGCCGCTGCAGTCGCTGATGGTGCTGCACCCCGACGCCGGCGACCCGGCGCACCGCTACGTCCAGCGCATGCAGCAGGCCGTGCGCGTCCTGTACGGCCAGGCTTCACCGAGCGAAGCACTGGCGGCGGCGGAGCTGGAACTGGCGCCGCTGGACCTGGACCGCTTCCTGCAGCACGTGGCCGACAACGCCCAGTTCGCCGAGATCGCCGGCGTGCGCTATGCCGGCGGCGGCCAGCCGGTGATGGTGCGCGCCGACGAATTCCCGCTGGAGGACGCGGTCACGCACATCCTGCGCAACGCGGACCGGCACCGCAACCCGGGCACGCCGATCACGCTGAGCCTGGCGCGGCAGGAGGGCTTCGCGGTGATCGGGATCCACAACGCCGGCGCGATGATCGCGCCCGAGCGGCTGGAGGCCATCTTCGACTACGGCGTCAGCGATGCCGCCCCTGGCTCATCGCACCGCGGCCAGGGCCTGTTCGTGGCCCGGACCTACATGGCCAAGATGGGCGGCAGCGTGCGCGCGGTCAATGCGGACGAGGGCGTGCGCTTCGAGCTGTCTCTTCCGTTGGCTGCATAAACCTCCGTTGTAGTCCTGCACCCCTGGCGCGGCGACCGCTGGCGCAAGCGGCGGAATCAGACTACACGAGCTGCCTCCCTTCTCCAGCGTGGCCGCGCTCGTGCTTCGCCAGAATGTCTGCAGCCCAGAGAAGGCTGCACCAGGGAGCGACTTGCCGATGCGCCATTCCGACCGAACCTTGCGAACCGGCCTCACCGCCGCGGCGCTCGCCGCGCTCATTGCGGTGGCCGTCGTCTGCGTGCGCACGACCTTCGACCTGCCGCACAACGGGCCGCCGCAGGGCCGCGCGACCGCGACCGGCCCGGTGGCACCGGCGCCCGCGCCCGACACCGAGGTCGCCACGGCGGAGCCACCCGCGCCGCCCGGAGTCGAGGTCGTGCCGGAAGCCGAGTCGCCGCCGCCCATCACGATCCGGCAGTCGGCCGGCCACGCCGCCGGCCTCAACAAGGTCAAGGATCCGCTGCGGCTGTCGGCCAGCGCCGCCTATGCGATCGACGCCGACACCGGCCAGGTGCTGGTGCAGAAGAACGAGGACGCGATCCTGCCCATCGCTTCGCTCACCAAGATGATGACGGGCCTGCTCACGGTCGAAGCGAAGCTGCCGATGGACGAAGTGATCACCATCACGCAGGAAGACGTGGACACCGAGCTGCACAGCCGCTCGCGCCTGCGCGTGGGCACCACGCTGACGCGCGTCGAGGCCTTGCACCTGGCGCTGATGTCCAGCGAGAACCGCGCGGCACACGCGCTGGGCCGCACCTTCCCCGGCGGCCTCGCCCAGTTCGTCAACGCGATGAACACGCGCGCACGCCAGCTCGGGATGAAGAGCACGACCTACGTGGAACCGACCGGGCTCTCGCACCAGAACCAGTCGACCGCGCACGACCTCGCGCTGCTGGCGCTGACCGCGTCCAGGCAGCCGCTGCTGCGCGAGTTCACCACCACCAAGAGCCTGCAGGTGGCGTTTGGCGGCCGCAAGCTCCTGTACAACAACTCCAACCGGCTGGTGAAGAACCCGAAGTGGGACGTCGAGTTCCAGAAGACCGGCTACATCATCGAAGCGGGCATGTGCATGACGGTGAAGTCGCGCATGGGCGGACACGACGTCGTGATGGTCCTGCTGGATTCCGGCGACAAGCGCAGCCGCCTCGACGACGCCGAGCGGGTGAAACGCTGGGTGGGTGCGCAATCAGGTGGCAACGACACCCTGGCCGATGGCAGGACCACACCGCGCCACAGTTGAAGGCGGTGGCAGCCGGCGGCTGGCCTGCCTGGCCACGCTGCTGCTCGCGTGCGGCTGCAGCGCCGCGGCCGTGCCCGATGACAACCGCACCGAAGCCATGTTCCTGCAGTGGCTGCCGATGCAGCGCGCGGAGGTGGCCGCCTTCGAGGCCTACCTGGCGCAGCAGCAGGTGCTGGACGTCTCGCCCACCTGGCAGCTGCTGCGCACGGCGTCGATGTGGAAGGAATGCCAGGCCGCGCCCTTCCAGGTCCCGCCGCGCGCGGAATGGCCGGAGGCCGCCCGCGTCCTGGCACTGCTGCAGGAGCTGCGGCGGACCAAGGTGCTCGGCCCGTTCTCGGTGGTCTCGGCCTACCGCGACCCGGCGCTGAACCGCTGCGCCGGCGGGGCCAGGCACAGCTCGCACATGCAGTTCGCGGTGGACCTGGTGCTGCTGGCGCCCGGCGACGACCAGAAGCTGTGCGACTTCTTCCGCCAGAGCGGCCAAGGCTGGAACATGGGCCTGAGCCGTTACCCCAGCGGGCGCATCCACGTGGACCGCACCGGCTTCCGAACCTGGGGCGCGGACTACACCAGCCGCACCAGCTTCTGCCGCCAGTTGGCACAGAAACGACCTTAAGTCCCCGGGTTTACCCGCAGTTTTGCGGAGTTCTTCACGCCATCTACTCCATTCGGGGGATGGCGCACCAAGACCGTGCCACAGTGGGGCGAGGCGACGACCGCCTGCTGGATGTCCCGATGCTGCGCAATATCTCCGTGATCACCAAGCTCAACGCCTTGCTGGGCCTGGTGTTCGCCGCCCTGCTGGCCCTGGGCGGCTGGGGGCTGCTGGCGCAGGAACGCGCGCAGGTGCAGGCCCGCGCGGTATTGCAAGCGGCCGCCGACCACGGCGCGGCGCACGACTGGGCGCAGCAGGAGGCCTCCCGCCTCGAGCGCCAGCAGGAAGCCGATCGCAACGAAGCCCTGCGGCTGGCAGGCGGCTTCATCCTCATCGCCGGTGTGCTGGCCGTGGTGCTGCGGCTCACCATCCGCGATGGCATCCTGCGCAACATCCGCGCCGCGGCTCGCGTGATCGGCCGCGTTGCCGAGGGCGACCTGACGGCCCGCGTCGACGTCACCGCCTACGGCGAGACCCAGAAGATGCTGGACGGCCTGGAGCGCATGACGCGCGACCTGGGCACGCTGGTGAGCGGCGTGGCCCGCAGCGCGCACACGGTGGCCGACGCCAGCGCGCAGATCGCGCAGGGCAACCGCGACCTGTCGCAGCGCACCGAGGCGCAGGCCACCACGCTGGAGGAAACGGCCAGCTCGATGGAGGAACTGACCGCCACCGTGCAGCACAACGCCGAAACGGCGCACGAGGCCAACGCCCTGGCCCGCGGCGCCAGCACCGTGGCCGGCCGCGGCGGCGAAGTGGTGGGCCAGGTGGTCGCCACGATGGACGCGATCACGGCGTCCTCGCGCCGCATCAGCGAGATCATCGGCGTGATCGACGGCATCGCCTTCCAGACCAATATCCTCGCCTTGAATGCAGCGGTGGAAGCGGCGCGCGCCGGCGAACAGGGCCGCGGCTTCGCGGTGGTGGCGTCCGAGGTGCGCAACCTGGCGCAGCGCAGCGCAGAAGCGGCGCGCGAGATCAAGGCGCTGATTCACGACTCGGTGGAAAAGGTCGATGCCGGCAGCCGCCTGGTCGGCGAGGCCGGCGCCACCATGACGGAGATCGTCGGCTCGGTCCACAAGGTGGGCGAACTGATCGCCGAGATCGCGGCAGCGAGCGCGGAGCAGAGCACCGGCATCGGCCAGGTGAACAGCGCCGTCAGCGAGATGGAACAGGTGGTGCAGCAGAACGCCGCGGCGGTCGAACAGGCCGCGGCGGCGACCGATGCGCTGGCCGAGGAAGCGCGCCAGATGCGGGAGATGATCAAGCGCTTCCAGGTGGAAGAAGCTCCGGCGGTCACGCCAGCCAAGCCGGCGTTCGCGCGCATCGCCTCCCGGGCCCCCGCCGGCCTCCCCAAGGCCGGCTGGCAGCAGTACTAGCTGTTGAAGTGCAGCTCGCGGTGCTCGCCCATCTTCGGGCGGTCGCCGCCGCTGGCCGCGCGGGCCATCTTCAGCAGCTGCAGCAGCTTGTTCTCCTTGACGTTCCAGTACTCGGCTTCGTCGATGTGCACGGCGACCAGTTCCAGGTCGGGGTCCTGCGGGCCGGAGAACCAGGCCTTGTCCATGGTGTCGAACACCTCCTGCTTCTTCTGCGCGTCCTCGAGCACGCGGGCCGTGCCGCTGATGGAGACCCAGGTGTCGTCCTTGGGGTTGGCGTAGCTCAGGTTCACGTTGCCATCCAGCTGCAGCCGCTGGCCCAGCTCGGTCGACTTCGACACCAGGAAGTACAGCGTCGCGCCTTCGTCCAGCGCCTTGTTCTGGGTGGTCAGCGGGTGCGAATGCAACGTGCCGTCGGCATGGCGGTGCGACAGCATGCAGAAGCGGGTGTCCTTGACCAGGTCCCACAGGACTTCGTGGCTGGAGCGTTGTTCGGGCATGGCGGGTCCTTTCGTGTTGCAGCCATGGTCCCCGCGGCCAGGCGCGGCCGGGGTCGGGCTGGCGCCCCAGCGCTTGTGCGGGCCGGCCGACAGGCGCATGGTAGAAAGCGGCCATGTATCAACTGCACGGCTTCTGCCAATCCGGCAACACCTGGAAAGCTGCGCTGGCCCTGGACCTGCTGGGCCAGCCCTGGCAGCCCGTTTTCGTGGACTACTTCGGCGGCGCCACGCGCGACGCCGCCTGGCGCGACGGCCTCAACGAGATGGGCGAAGCGCCCGTGCTGCAGGACGGTGAGCTGCGGCTGACGCAGTCCGGCCTGATCCTGCTGCACCTGGCGCGCAAGCACGGCCGCTTCGGCGGCGAAGGCGAAGACCAGCAGCGCGAAGTGCTGCGCTGGATCCTCTACGACAACCACAAGTTCACCAGCTACTTCGCCAGCCACCGCTGGCAGCACGCTTTCGCGCCGGAGCCCACGGACCCGGCGGTGACGCAGTGGCTCAGGAGCCGCATCGACCACGCCTTCGGCCTGGTGGACAAGCATTTGCAGTCGCGCGATTTCATGGTCGGCACGGCTCCGACCGTGGCCGACTTCTCGCTGTGCGGCTACCTGTTCTTCCCGCCGGAAGAAAGCGGCTACGACGTGCGCAAGCAATACCCGGCCATCGGCCGCTGGATGCAGCGCATCGCCGTCCAGCCCGGCTTCCGCCTGCCCTACGACTGCCTGCCCGGCGAACGCATCGCGCCGCGGCGCTGAGCTTTACTTCAGCTCCGCGCGCAGCACGGCCACCAGCGCTTCGGCGGCCGGTGACAACGAGCGGCCGCGCTTGGTGACCACCGAGATGTCGCGCGAGACGACCGGCGCGGTGAGCTTGCGCACCACCAGCGCATCGCCAGCCGGCGTGCGCGCGTAGGCGGAAGGCATCAGGGCGGCGCCCAGGCCGCTGCGCACCATCCACAGCGCCGTGGATAGGAAGGTCACTTCGTTCACCACGTCCAGCTGCACGCCGGCCTGCGCCGCCGCGCCGTCGATCAGCGGGCGGATGCCGTAGCCCGGTCGCACCGTGATCAGCGCGTGGCCTTGCAGGTCGGCCCAGCGCGTGCTGCGGAGCGCCGCCAGCGGATGGTCGCGCCGGCAAACCAGCGCCAGGTGGTCGACCAGCAGCCGCTGCGTGTCGACGTCGGCGGCGGCCCGCTCCGGCGTGCCCAGCCCGAGGTCCACGTGCTCGCCGACCACGCGCGAGACGAACTGCTCCGGCGCGCAATCGTCCACCACTACCTGGATCTGCGGATGCTTCAGGCTGAAGCGCTCCAGCACCTTGGGCAGCAGGATCTCGCCCAGCGTCGGCGTGACCGCCAGCGACACGCGCCCGCGCCGCAGCGCCGACAGGTCGCGCAGCCCGGCGCCGAGTGAATCGATGTCGCGCAGGATGCGCTCGGCCACCACCACCGCCTCCTCCGCCGCCCGCGTGGGCCGCAGCGAACGTGTCGTGCGGTCGAACAGGCGCGTGCCCTGGCCTTCTTCCAGCTGCCGGATCAGGACGCTGATGGCCGACTGCGTCAACGCCATCTGCTCCGCCGCCGCACTGAGCTTGCGCAGCTGGTAGACGCGCGGAAGGCGCGCAGCTGACGCACGCTGGGCGTGAAGTGCGGACGGGCATTCATGAAGCGCCATCATAAGTGCGCAAAAAATCTTCGATTTACGAATGAATGCTTCCACGGTCCAATGGGGCGACAAGGAGACAAACCGATGCAAAGAATCGCCCGCGCCGCCCTCGCGCTGCTGGTGGCCGCCTGTGCCGCCGGCGCCAGCGCGCAGACCGACTACCCGCGCCAGCCGATCCGGCTGGTGGTGACCTTCCCGCCCGGCGGCAGCGCCGACGCCGTGGTGCGCATGCTGGTGCCGCGCCTCAACGAGAAGCTGGGCCAGGCCGTCATCGTGGACAACAAGCCGGGCGCCGGCGGCAACATCGGCCTGAGCCTGGTCGCCAAGGCGCCGGCCGACGGCTACACATTGGGCGTGGGCGCGGCTGGCGCGCTGTCCGCCAACAGCAGCCTCTATGCGCAAATGCCCTTCGACGTGCAGAAGGACTTCCGCCCGGTCGGCATGCTGGCGGGCATTCCCTTCGTGCTGGTGGGCAACCCCGCGGTGCCGGCGAAGAACGCGAAGGAGCTGATCGCGCTGGCCAAGGCGCAGCCCGGCAAGTTCTCGGTGGCGCACGGCGGCAACGGCACGGCCATGCACCTGTCGACGGCGCTGTTCGCGCAGCTGGCCGGCGTCAAGGTGGTCGAAGTGCCGTACAAGGGCTCGGGCCCGGCGGCGCTGGACGCGCTGAGCGGCCAGGTGCAGCTGGCGATGGTGGACCTGCCGGCTTCGCTGCAGCAGATCAAGGCCGGCAAGCTGGTCGCCTATGCGGTCACCAGCCCGAAGCGGCTGCCGCAACTGCCCGACGTCCCCACGATGGAAGAAGCGGGCCTGGGCGGCTACGACTCCACCGGCTGGTTCGGCGTGGTCGCACCCGCCGGCACGCCGCCGCAAGCCATCGCGAAAGTGAACGCGGCGCTGAACAACGCGCTGTCCGATCCCGTCATCCAGGAACGCATGCGCGAGCTGGGCGTGGAACCCGAGCCGGGCAAGCCGGAAGCCTTCGGCGCCTACATCCAGTCGGAAACGGCCAAGTGGGCGCGCGTGATCAAGCAGGGCAACATCAAGCTGGATTGAAGAACATGCAGGACCTGGAATGCGATGTCCTCGTCGTCGGCGCCGGCCCCGTGGGCCTGACCTTGGCGATGGACCTGGTGGCGCGCGGCGCGAAGGTGGTGGTCGCCGAGATCCGCCGCTACGCCGAGCCGCCGAACGTCAAGTGCAACCACGTTGCCGCCCGCACGATGGAGCGCTTCCGCCGGCTGGGCGTGGCGCAGAAGCTGCGCGATGCCGGCCTGCCGGCGGACCACCCGAACGACGTGGTGTTCCGCACCAGCGTCTGCGGCGCCGAGCTCACGCGCATCCCGATCCCGGGCCGCGCCGAGCGCTACGTCTCGAAGGAAGGCCCTGACACCTGGTGGCCGACGCCGGAGCCGCCGCACCGCATCAACCAGATCTTCCTGGAGCCGATCCTGCTGGAGCACACGGCGGCGTTGCCCGGCGTGAGCTTGCTCAATCGCACCCAGGTCACGTCCTTCACGCAGGCGAACGGCGGCGTGGAAGCGGTGGCGCTGGACCTGGACACGCGCCAGGAGCGGCGCATCCGCGCGCGCTACCTGGTGGGCTGCGACGGCGGCAGTTCGACGGTGCGCAAGGCGATCGGCGCCAAGCTGGAAGGCACGCCGGTGATACAGCGCGTGCAGTCCACCTACATCCGCGCGCCGCAGCTGCGCGCGCTGATCCCCGGCCCGCCGGCCTGGTCCTACTACTCGGTGAACCCGCGGCGCTGCGGCACCATGTTCGCCATCGACGGCAGCACCACCTGGCTGGTGCACAACCACCTGAACCCGGACGAGCCGGAGTTCGACTCGATCGACCGCGACTGGTCGATCAGGCAGATCCTGGGCGTGGGCGCCGATTTCCAGTACGAGGTGATCAGCAAGGAGGATTGGGTCGGCCGCCGCCTCGTGGCCAACCGCTTCCGCGACCGCAACGTCTTCATCGCCGGCGACGCCGCGCACCTGTGGGTGCCTTACGCCGGCTACGGCATGAACGCAGGCATCGCCGACGCGCTGAACCTCTCCTGGCTGCTGGGCGCGCGGCTGCAGGGTTGGGCCGACGAGTCCATCCTCGATGCCTACGAGGCGGAGCGGCAACCGATCACCGAGCAGGTCTCGCACTTCGCGATGGAACATGCGGCCAAGATGATCAAGGCGCGGCGCGCGGTGCCGGCCAACATCGAGGCCGACGACGCCGAAGGCGAGCGCGCGCGGCGCGAGATCGGCCAGGAAGCCTACGAGCTCAACGTGCAGCAGTTCTGCTGCGCCGGCCTGAACTTCGGCTACTTCTACCAGGGCTCGCCCATCATCGCCGGCGACGGCGAGGCGCCGCCGGCCTACAGCATGGGCGGCTTCACCGAATCGACGGTGCCCGGCTGCCGCGCGCCGCACTTCTGGCTGGCCGATGGCCGCTCGCTGTACGACGCCTTCGGCCAAGGCTACACCTTGCTGCGCTTCGATGCGGGCGTCGACGTCGAGCCCCTGCTGTCAGCCGCACATGCTCGCAAGCTGCCGCTGCAGGTGATCGACGTCGACGCCGCCGCAGTGCCCGCGGCCTATCGCCACAAGCTGGTGCTGTGCCGCGACGACCAGCACGTGGCCTGGCGTTCCGATGCGGTGCCGGCGGATGCGACTGCGCTGGTCGATTTCCTGCGCGGCGCACGGCGAGACTCGATGCAGCTCGCGGCCTGAAGCCGCGCCGCTACAGCGAGGCGAGGAAGGCGTCGAAGGCCTGCGCCAGCTCCTGGTGCAGCTGCTCCAGCACCGGCAGCGGCGCGGCGCCGGCGCGCTCCTCGATCGCCCCGGCGATGGCGGCATAGCGCTCGGCGCAGATCATCGCGCCCGCGCCCTTGGCCGAGTGCGCCAGCAGCTGCACCTGCGCGCGGTTGCCGGCGGTGAG
Organism: Ramlibacter agri; assembly: GCF_012927085.1. Taxonomy (NCBI): domain Bacteria; kingdom Pseudomonadati; phylum Pseudomonadota; class Betaproteobacteria; order Burkholderiales; family Comamonadaceae; genus Ramlibacter; species Ramlibacter agri. The sequence continues at coordinate 83,578 of NZ_JABBFX010000006.1, forward strand.
CGCCGCGCGCAGCTTGGCCAGCAGCGGCGGCGTGGCGGCCTGGAAGGAAGCCAGCGCCACCTGTTCGAGCTCGACGTCGCCGCCGAAGCGCGAACGCATCGAATCGCGGCCGAAGGCCGGCAGGTCGCCCATCTGCGAAGGCGAGCCCTCGCCCGGCGGCGCCCAGCGCCCCAGCACCTGCCCCAGCAGCTTGAGGTCGATCGGCTTGGTGAGGTAGTCGTTCATGCCGGCTTCGATGCAGCGCTCGCGGTCGCCCTTGATCGCATTGGCCGTCATCGCGATGATGGTCGCCCTCGAGCCGAGCGCGCGCAGCCGGCGCGTCGCCTCGTAGCCATCCATCTCCGGCATCTGGCAGTCCATCAGGATCACGTCGAAGCCATCGCCCGCGGCCATCTCCACGGCCTGCAGGCCGTCGCTGGCGACGCTGACGTCGTCGTAGCCCAGCTTGTGCAGCATGCCGAAGGCGACCACCTGGTTGGTCGGGTTGTCCTCGGCCACCAGCACCCGCGTGCTGCGCGAAGGCCGCGGCAGGTCCTGCCAGCTCGAGGTGGGCAGCGCCTGCTCGCTGCAGGTCACCGGCACCTTCACCGTGAAGCGCGAGCCCTGCCCCGGAGCGCTGTGGAAGTCCACCGTGCCGCCCATCAATTCCACCAGCTGCCGCACGATCGACAGGCCCAGGCCGGTGCCGCCGTACTTGCGCGAGGTGGAGCTGTCGGCCTGCATGAAGCGCGTGAACAGCTGCGGCTGCACTTCCACCGGGATGCCGATGCCGGTGTCGGCCACCGTGACCTGCAGCGTGCATTGCTCGTGGTCCGTGCGGCCCTGCACGTCCATGCCGATCCAGCCGGCCTGCGTGAACTTCAGCGCGTTGCCCAGCAGGTTGACCAGCACCTGGCGGATGCGCGTCTGGTCGCCGCGCACGTGGCGCGGGACCTCGGGGTCGATGCGCAGGCGGAACAGCAGGCTCTTCTCGCTGGCGCGCAGCCGGTACAGCGAGGCCAGGTCCTCCAGCAGTTCGAGCAGGTCGAAGGAGACGTCCTCGATCTCCATCTGCCCGGCCTCGATCTTGGAGACGTCCAGGATGTCGTTCACCAGCGCCAGCAGCGAATGCGCGCTGCGGTCGATCAGGTCCGCGTGCCGCCGCACTTCCGTCGACAGCGGCTCGTCCAGCAGCAGCTTCGTCATGCCGATGATGCCGTTCAGCGGCGTGCGGATCTCGTGGCTCATGGTCGCCAGGAACACGCTCTTGGCGCGGCTGGCCGCGTCCGCGGCGTCGCGCGCGATGCGCAGCTCCTGCTCGGTGCGCTTGATGACCGTGATGTCGCGGTTGGTGCCGATCATGCGCAGCGGCAGGCCCTGCGGGTCCTTTTCGGCCACCCGGCCTTCGCTGTGGATCCACATCAGGCTGCCGTCGACGCGCCTGACCTGGTGCTGCACCATGTAGCGCGGCGAGCGGCCTTCCAGCACCGGCTCCAGCGCCGCCTGGATGCGCGGCAGCTCCTCGACCGGCACCATCTTCAGCAGGTCGCCGGCGCGCAGACGCGTCTCCACGGGCTCGCCGCCCAGCATCAGGCTCCAGGTCTCGGAGAGATAGAGCGTGCCGGCGCCGACGTCCAGGTCCCACAACGCGAGGCTGGAGCCTTCCAGCGCGCGGCGCAGGCGCTCCTGGCTTTCGAGCAGCGCGGTGCGCGCCTCGTGCGTGTCCGACACGTCCTGCAGCGCGCCGACCAGCGCCACCGGCTGGCCGCCCTCCATCTCCACCTGGCCGATGGAACGGACCCAGCGCGGGTGGCCCTGCGCCGTCACCATCGGCAACAGCACGTCCCACGGCCGTCCGCTCGCGATGCACTCCCTGGCCGTGTCGCGGATCACGGCCTGGGCCCCGTCCGAGAAGAAGCGCTTGTGCTCGTCGCCGCGCGGCTCGTACTCGGGCGGCAGCTCGTAGATGCGGCGCACCTGCCGGGTCCACAGGATTTCGCGCGTGCGCAGGTCCATGCGCCAGCCGCCGACGCCGGCGATCTCCTCGGCGCGCGCCAGGAAGGTGTTGCTGGCGCGCAGTTGCTGCTCCTGCGCAACCTGCTTGCTGACGTCGCTGATGGTGCCGACGAAGGCTGCGCGCGAGCCGTCCGGCAACGTGATGCTGCGCGCGTGCGCCCAGACGTGCCGCACCTGGCCATCCGGGCGCAGCACGCGGAAATTCATGTCGAACACCTCGCCGCGCGCCGTCGCCTCGTCCCACTTCGCCAGCACGGCCGGCAGGTCGTCGGGATGGATGGCCCGCGTCCAGCCCTCGCCCAGCGCCTGTTCGAAGGGCATGCCGAAGATGGCTTGCCACTCGGGGTTGACGTAGGTGCAGCCGCCCCGCGCGTCGTTGTGGAAGATGCCCACCGGGCAGGCTTCCGACATCTGGCGGAACATCTGCTCGCTGGACGCCTGAACCGTGCGGTGCGCCGCCTGCCGCAGCAGCAAGGCCTGCACGACGGCGCGCCCGAGTTCCTCCAGGGCGGCGCGCTGGGCGGGCGCCAGCGCCGTCCGCGGCTGCTGGTCCAGCACGGCCAAGGTGCCGATCGCGTGGCCGCCCGGCGTGCGCAGCGGCACCCCAGCGTAGAAGACGACGTGCGGCGGCCCGGTGACGCAGGCCTTGGCCTGCACGCGCGGGTCCTGGCGGGCGTCGGCGATTTCCACGGTGGCGCCGGAGCCCAGCACCAGGTCGCAGAAGGTGGCTTCGCGCGGCAGCTCGGACAGGCCCGGCAGGCCGACCTGCGCCTTGATCCAGAGGCGGTCGCGATCCATCAGGCCGATCAGTGCCATGGGCGTGCCGCAGGCGGCCGCGGCACTGCGCACCAGCGTGTCCAGCAGGGCTTCGGCCGGCGTGTCCAGGACGCCCAGCCGGTGCAGCGCCTCCAGGCGCTCGGTTTCAGGGGTGGAGGAGGCGCCGTTCATCGGCTCCTATCTTGCCAGTGTCGAAGCGCCAAAGAGGCTCTGGATGAATTCCACGGCCAGTTCTGCGGTGCGGTTGCGCACGTCCAGCGCCGGATTGATCTCGACGACGTCCAGCGAGCCGAGGCGGCCGGTGTCGGCGATCATCTCCATGCAAAGCTGCATCTCGCGGTAGGTCGGGCCGCCGCGCACGCCGGTGCCGACGCCGGGCGCCTCCATCGGGTCCAGGCAATCCAGGTCGAAGCTCACATGCAGGTGGGTGTCCTCGTCCACGTCCTGCAGCACCTCGGTCATGGTGTAGCGCATGCCGTGTTCGTCGATGTGGCGCATGTCGAACACCTGCAGCCCGAGCTGGCGGATCGCCTGCTTCTCCTCGGCATCGACGCTGCGGATGCCGATGAAGTCGATGTTGTCCGGCGTCAACGCGGCGCGTTCGCCGCTCCAGCCCACCAGGTCGGCCGGCCCGTGCCCCAGCAGGGCGGCCACCGGCATGCCATGGATGTTGCCGCTGGGGCTGATGCTTTCGGTGTTGACGTCGGTGTGCGCGTCCAGCCAGACGACGCGCAGGTTCTTGTGCTGCTGCCGGCACTGCCGCGCCACCGCGCTGATGGAGCCGATGGCCAGGCAGTGGTCGCCGCCCATCAGCACCGGGACGTGGCCCATGGCGAGGTCGGTGGAGACCGCGTCGAACACGGCGCGGTTCCAGGCCACCACTTCCGGCAGGTGCCGGATGCCGCTCTGCGGCGAGGACCAGGGATTGGGCGGCCCGGACAGGTTGCCGCGGTCGATGATCTCGATGCGATGGCCGCGCAGGGCATCGCCGATGCCGGCCACGCGCAGCGCGTCCGGGCCCATGCCGGCCCCGCGCACGCTCGCGCCCACGTCCGTGGGCGCACCGATCAGGCTCACAGTTTTCATCCGGTCCTCGCTCCAGGTCGGCCGCGAATGCGGGTCATTTTGCGGCAAGGAGCCGGGATCCGGGTTGGAAGCGTTGCAGGCAGTCACCGAAGCCGGGAGCCGGCCAGCCGGAAGAGCGGGCGGCGCGCGCCCACCGGCACGCCCTGGATGCTGGCGATGACTTCGCCGCGCCAGGGCCGCAGCGCCTCGCGCTGTGCTGCGTCCAGCCAGCCCAGCTGGTCCAGCGCTTCCACGGTCGCGGCGTAGACCGCCGGCTTGCTGCCGTCGCTGACCTTCACCGCCAGCGCTTCGCCGCGGCTGCGGCTGGCCACCACCTGGACGCCATCGGCGCCCGCCTTCGTGACCCAGTCGCCGCGGCCGGCCTGCATGAAGGCGAGGTCGTTGCGGCCGGTCCCGGAAACCAGTTCCGGATGCGCCGTCATCGCATCGGCGACCTGCTGGAAGCTGGCGCCGAACTGGGCGTCGGCCTTGCCACTGGCGATGCGGGCGAAGGCCCGCGCCAGGCGGGACAGCGGCAGGGCGTAGTTGGGCGCGGAGCAGCCGTCGATGCCATGGCCAGCTGCGCTTCGTCCAGGCCGGCCACCGCAGCCACCTGCCGGCGGACGGCGCGCTGCAGCGGATGCGCCGGCTGCAGGTAGCTCTCCAGCGCCGCGCCATGCTGCACGCAGTACGCGAGGAAGCCGCTGTGCTTGCCGCTGCAGTTGTGGTTGCGCTCGTCGTAGCTGCCCGGCGCGGGCGGCGGCCACGCGCCCAGCTCGGCGTAGAAGGGCAAGTGGCAGCCGCATTGCAGCCGCTGGTAGCCGACGCCGGTCTTGGCCAGGATGTTGTCCACCTGCGCCACGTGCATCGGCTCGCCGCTGTGGCTGGCGCACAGCAGCGCCAGGTTGGCCGGCGTGAAGCCGAAATGCTGCACGCCGCCGCCCTCCAGGAAGGGCAGCGCCTGAAGCGGCTTGAGCGTCGAACGCGTGAAGGTGAGCCAGTGCGGGTCACCGGCGCTCGCCAGCACCTGGCCGGCGGCGTCGCTGACGGCGACGGCGCCGAAGTGCAGGTTCTCGCGCGTGTCGCCGCGGGTGGTCTCGACCAGGGGAGCGAGCGTTGTCATGCAGGCGATTCTGCATCCGGGGACGCTGCCTTACGATGCCGCGCATGACCGAACTGCGCTCTCCCCTGCAAGCCCAGGTCGTCCAGTGGCTGGTGGCGCCCGGCGCCACCGTGCGCACCGGCGACGTGCTCGTCATCCTGGAAGCGATGAAGATGGAGCACGAGCTGCGCAGCCCGGGCGCAGGGCGCGTACGCGAGCGCTTTTTCGAGGAAGGCGAGACGGTCGGTGAGCGGGACTTGCTGGCGACGCTGGAGCTTGCGGCCGTTGAAGGCGACAACGGGTCGAAGCCGGCAGCGCAAGTTGCGGCCAGCGCTATCCGCCCCGACCTGCAACGCGTCCTCGACCGCCACGCCCTGACTCAGGACGCCGCGCGCCCGCAAGCCATCGCCAGGCGCCATGCGCTGGGCCTGCGCAGCGCCCGCGAAAACATCGCCGACCTGTGCGACGCCGGCTCCTTCAGCGAATACGGCACGCTGGCCGTCGCCGCGCAGCGCAGCCGGCGCAGCGAGGACGACCTGCAGCGCAACACGCCCGCCGACGGCATGGTCACGGGCGTCGGCAGCATCAACGGCGAGCTGTTCCCGCCGGAGCGCTCGCGCGCCGTCGTCCTGGCCTACGACGCCACGGTGCTCGCCGGCACCCAGGGCTTTCGCAACCACCAGAAAACCGACCGCATGCTGGGCGTGGCGCTGAAGAACCGCCTGCCGGTGGTGCTGTTCGCCGAGGGCGGCGGCGGCCGGCCGGGCGACACCGACATGCCCATCGTCGCCGGCCTGCACGTGCCCACCTTCGCCAGCTTCGCGCGGCTGAACGGCCAGGTGCCGGTGATCGGCATTGCGGCCGGCCGTTGCTTTGCCGGCAATGCGGCGCTGCTGGGATGCTGCGACGTGATCATCGCCACCCGGGACAGCAACATCGGCATGGGCGGCCCGGCGATGGTGGAAGGCGGCGGCCTCGGCGTGTTCCAGCCGGAGCAGATCGGCCCGGCAGGCGTGCAGCATGGCAACGGCGTCATCGACGTGCTGGTGCAGGACGAGGCAGAAGCCGTTGCCGCTGCGCGCCGCTACCTCGCCTTCTTCCAGGGCGAGGTGCCCTTCTTCGAGCCGCCGGATCCACTGGCGCTGCGCAACGTGGTGCCGGAAAACCGGCTGCGCGTGTACGACAGCCGCGCCGCGCTGGAAGGCATCGTCGATGCCGGATCGCTGTTGCATCTGCGCAGCGGCTTCGGGCTGGGCATCCACACCGCGCTGGGCCGCATCGAAGGCCGGCCCGTGGGCTTGCTGGCGAACAACCCGCTGCACCTGGGCGGCGCCATCGATGCCGATGCGGCCGACAAGGCGGCGCGCTTCATGCAGTTGTGCAACGCGCACGGCCTGCCCATCGTGAGCCTCGTCGACACGCCCGGATTCATGGTGGGCCCGGCGATCGAGGAACAGGCGCAGGTGCGGCACGTCAGCCGCATGTTCATCGCCGCCGCCCACCTGCGCGTCCCGTTCTTCAGCGTGGTCCTGCGCAAGGGCTATGGCCTGGGCGCGATGGCGATGGCGGCCGGCGGCTTCCACGAACCGGACGCGATGGTCGCCTGGCCCAGCGGCGAATTCGGCGGCATGGGCCTGGAAGGCGCGGTGCGCCTGGGCTATCGCAGGGAACTCGAGGCGCTGCCGGAAGGCCCGCAACGCGAGGCGCTGTTCGAGCAACTGGTTGCGAAGCAGTACGCCGCCGGCCAGGCGACGAACATGGCGGCAACCCTGGAAATCGATGCGGTCATCGACCCCGCCGAAACCCGCGACTGGCTGGTGCGCGGCTTGTCCGCGGCGCGTGTGGCGCCGGCCGTGGGCGCGCCGGCGATCGACGCCTGGTGATCACTGCGGCCGCTCGTGCCCGATCAGCGTCTCGATGCGCCGGTCCGGCACCAGCCACAGCAGCGCCACCGCCACGTACAGCGCCTCGCTGACCCAGGGCGTCCACAGGGTGCTCAGGATCGCCGCGATGTAGAACAGCGGCGACAGCTTGCCCTTCAGGTCGCGCCCCACCGCGCGCTGCAGCACGGACGCATTGCCCTCGGCCCGGATGATCGCCTGCTGCAGGATCCAGTACGCGATGGCCGCCATCAGCAGCACCACGCCGTACAGCGCGGACGGCACGGCGGTGAAATGGTTCTCGCCCATCCAGCCGGTCGCGAAAGGAAACAGCGACAGCCAGAACAGCAGGTGGAGGTTGGCCCACAGCACGCCGCCATTCACGGTGCGCGCCGCATGCAGCATGTGGTGGTGGTTGTTCCAGTAGATGCCGACGTACAGGAAGCTGAGCACGTAGCTGAGGAACACCGGCACCAGCGGCGCCAGCTCCTGGAGCGAATCGCCGTGCGGCACCTTCAACTCCAGCACCATGATCGTGATGATGATGGCGATCACGCCATCGCTGAACGCTTCCAGCCTTGCCTTGCCCATGCTCGCCTCCGGGTGGGCGGCCCGGCTTCAACCGCGCAGGCAGCGCCCCTGTTTCTCCAGCCAGTAGACCACGTTGCCGACGATCGCGACGCTGCCGGAAATCACCAGGCTGCCGGCGGCCGTGATGCCCGCGGCGGCCATCAGCGCGGCGCAGCCGCTGTTGGCGCAGCCCTGGATGGCCGCGATCTGCACCGGCTGCAGGGTGTACTGGCGCGCCACCGTGCGGCACTCGTAGTCGTACGTGTCCACCGCCACCGGCACATAGACGCAGGCCGGCAGCAGCATGGCAACCGCGATCCAAACCAAACGATGTGACATCGCCGCAAAATTAAGTGCTCTGTGCAGTGCGAACTTCGTAGTCGAGTTGCGGACGAACAGGCTCCTGCCAAGGCTCGGCGTGAAACGCCGGCGAATCGGGATCCCACTCCAAACGTGTCGTCACCGATTTCAGATCAGGCGCTCCGAACAAGAATCGCTCTTCGTATCGAAGGTACATGGTCTGAAAGAAGTCTTCGACGCGAAGCGGACTATCTACCGGCGGGAAACCAGCCAATACATTGCCCGCATCCTTGCCAACGGCCTCGACCATTCCAAGTGCAACAGCCTCATACCGACTGACATCATCGCGGATACCTCTCCTGCCTGTAAGTTCACGCAACGCTGAATGGAATCGAATGATCGATTCAACCGTCTCTCCACCCGACGTTACGGCGATATCGTTGGCCGCAAGCTGACGTGCAGGCTCGGCATGTTCGCTGGGCAACAATGCCGCAGCAGCTTCTGCCTGACGGTTCGCGCGAAGGACGAACAGGTACCCGAAGACCATGGCCGGGTACGTGATGTGGAGGTTCGTGCACTCCCCAATCGTTTCTTCCATCCGGTTTGTGAGATTTCGGAATGCCCCAGTCATGCCCTTGCACGAGACTGCGAGGACTGGACCTATGCCGTTCTTGGTCACAACCACATCCACGTTTTTCGTCTTCATGCCGCCCAAGACCGTACGCTCGCCACCTCCGGCAGCAGCTGGGTCGAACTCAAGAATGAACCTTCCACCTCTGCTTTTCACCCGAAACGGAGGCCGTGGCGTGATGTCGTCGGGATGGAATCCGCCTTCCAGGACCAGCCGGCATGCTACGTACCAGTGGAGAGGCTTGATGTGCTGCTGGCCTTGAATGCCTCCTGCATAAGTCCCGAAGTGATGGAGCGCCTCTCGAAGATTGACCCATCGACAAACGCGAAACTCGGTCTGAATCGCGTCGCTACGCCGAGTCATAGTGCCTCCATTTCCTCAGAGTAGAAAGGGCATCCTCGACAACAGGCTTTGATATCCGCTGCAGTATGGATTTCGAAGGGATGGCGATCTCCTTAGCCTCACGGGGCTCCAGCTTAAGCATTCCACCCCCCAGGGGATGGCCTTCAATTTCCGAGCTCAGTTTTACAAACTCCGTGCTCCAGGATTCAAGCAGCGTGGCCCCGCCCCCCTTGCGCTTCAGGTGCACACCATGAACTGAATTGCTGCACGTACAACTCGCTTCGTTTACAACAAGATTCGCTTGTACGCCAGACATGTAGGAAAGAAAGAAGTCCGGGACTTGCACGTCTGGAACCGAATACCACGGTTCGCGCACGCGACACTTATAGGCCTCTCGCGCTAGCTGCCCAGCCTCTGTGTCCAAGTACCGCTCTACCGCTCTCGGAACCCGCTCATGCTTCGGAATGTGCAAAAGCAAAACCTGCTCGTCGTCCTTGCGCCATTTGTCAACGACGGCTGTCGTAAGCCTATCGCCACGTAGAGACGCGCCCTTACGTACGGTTGGTCTAAGAAAATCCTTAGGTATCCGCCACTGATGCGCATCCGATGGGCGCAGATGAAAGAAATCGTTGGCTCCGGTCACGTACCCGATCCCAATCGTCGCAAGCTCCCCAAACCGGTGTGTTCCTCGGTGTTCAACTATCTCCTGATAGAGCAACCGAGCTTCGCTGGTCATGAGAAACGGTCGAAGGCGCCTCTTCCACGTGGTGCGCCATACGTCCGCCGGGATGTTTTGGAATTGTCGCGGAGGAGCAGACATCTCACTGAATGCATCCAATGCAGTGAAGCGGATCTCGTTTGTCGATGCTCCATGCCCCTCGGCGTACATCAGCCAGCAATCTTCCGAAAGCTCTGGGAAGAGCTTCTCTCGTATTGCAACGATGTGCACAACCGCGAAGTTGGCGAGCAGATATTCAAGCAGGGGAGCCGAATAGGGAGCATGGCCGATTTCCGCTGGAACAACGAATGCCATCCGCCCCCCCCGTCTCAGCAGGGCTGCCGTTGCGACCAAGAAGGGGGCCCAGGACGATGCGAGCCCACTGAAGCGGACCCCAAGTCGAGAGCAAAAGGCCAACGCCCGGTCTCGGAGCTCACCTTTGAACGTCTGATAGCGAATGAACGGCGGATTGCCCGCCGCGCACTCAAAGCGCTCCGACGTGTTGGAAGCCCAGGAAAAAAAGTCACCTTCGTGCACCAGCGCGCCAGGTGCACGATCCATTGCCTGCCTCGCGGCGTAGGGATCCTGCTCGATGCCAACAGCGTTTGGGTGACCAGCGATGAACTGACCATCGCCGCACGAGGGATCAAGCAAGCGGTCGCGCTCACTCCGCAGAGCCCATCGCAGGAGGCTACTGGCAACCTGGGGCGGCGTGTAGTACGCCCCGGCTTCCTTCCGATTCAAAGGTCGCTTGTTCAATTTTCGCCCGTATCTCGCGAGGGGTGTACGTTTATACAGGATTGTATGCCGGACACCATCGCCCCGCTGCTACGGAGGGCGCCGATCTACATGACGCGAAACAGGATGGCGTCCTTGTTGCCTGCGGCACGGGCGTAGAAACCAGTCAAGGCCTGGATCGCCTCCAGCACCTGGTCCACCGAGGCTTCCATCAGCGCGCCGGCGCAGCGCGTGCGCAGCTCGGGTTCGGCCAGCTGCGCGAGCTCGCCGGCCGTGGCCTGCACCTGCGCGGCATACGAGTAGCCGGCCATCGCGGGGATGGCGGTGGTCTGCTCCTTGCCGCAGGCGGCTTCGGCCTGCAGCACCTGGCTCAGCTCGTACCAGACGGCATTGGCCTGCGCGAAGCGTTCGCGCGGCTGCTCGCTGCCGCCGGCGGCCAGGAACTGGGCGTGATCGAGCTCGCCCGCCAGCAGGCGCTTGAGCTGGTCTTCGGAAAGCGCGTAGAAATCGCCGCCGCCAGAGTCCATGGGCTCTCTCCTCGTTGTTGTGCGGTCGCGGGCCAATCTACGCGAGCAGGGGCGGCGCGTCGATGGCTGCGCGAAGAACGGGCGCCATTTGCAGCGCCCGCGCCACGGTTAGGGCAGGCGCTTAACGCCTTTCGCACTCACCTGTTGCAGGCGAGCCGCGCCTTGCGCTGCAGCACCAGCACGAGGAAGGCGATCAGGAGTGCGAGCGCCAACAGCACCGCGAAAGCATGCGGGATGCGCCCGGCGTGCCAGTAGCCGATGGTGATGCGATAGATCTGGAAAACCGCGGCCGCCAGCCCGACCCACCACGCCCACGCGTAGCGCGCCCACACGCCGATGCCCACCAGCAGCGCGATGGCGAACACCAGCCCCACTTCGGGCCGCAGCAGGCCGTGCAGCAGCGCGCCGAAGTTGCCGGTGTGCTGGAAGTGGGTGACGAGGCCGGCGATGCAGAGCGCAGCGTAGGCGAAGGCGCAGAGCGCGGCGATGCGCAGCAGGCCGAGTCCGGACATGTGTGATTCCTCCCAATCGTTGTCCCGCGAATATAGCCTTGTAGGGTGCGCAGCTTGCTGCGCACCGTGCGAGGACGATTCGGGCGCGGTGCGCAGCGAAGCTGCGCACCCTACGAGAAAAGCGCAACGACTCCGGAGAAAGTGAAGAAGGCCGCCGCCGTCGTCAGCAGGATGATCCGCGCGATACGCCCCGTGTCCGCGCCGAAGCGCTCGGCCAGCAACGACACGTTGCTGGCGCTCGGGAGCGCCGCCACCAGCACCATCACCTTCAAGGTGAAGGCATCGAGGCCCAGCCCCAGCGCCCGCGCGCCCAGGCCCACGCCCCACACCAGCAGCGGGTGCACCAGCAGCTTGGCCAGCGACACCGGCACGAAGTCGCGCAGCGGCAGCGGCGCGTGCTCCTCCTGCGCCGCCAGGAACTGCGAGCGCGCCAGCACGGCGCCGATGGTGAACAGCGCCACCGGCGAGGCCGAATCCGCCAGCAGGCCGATGGTGTTCATCACGGGCTTCACCGGCACCACGCCCAGCGCCGACGACAACCCACCCAGCAGGATGGCCCACGGCATCGGGTTCAGCGCGACGCCCTTCAGCGCCTTCTTCGCCGCTTCGGCCGCGCCGTGTTCGTCCGCGCTGTCCAGGCGCGACAGCGCAATGCACAGCGAGCTGGTGACCACCAGGTCGATCAGGATGGTGAGGATGGCCGGCCCCGCCGCCGCGGCGCCCAGCAGCGCCACCAGCAGCGGCACGCCCATGAAGCCGGTGTTGGGAAAGGCCGCCACCAGCGCGCCGAACGAGGCGTCGTTCCAGCGAATGCGCGCATTCATGCTGAATTTCACGGTTCCGGCGACCATCAGCAACGCACACACCACCCAGGTGAGCAGCGCGGACGGGTCCAGCAACTGCGCGATGGGCGTGCCGGCGCCGAAGCGATACAGCATGCAGGGCAGCGCGAAGAACAGCACGAAGGTGTTCAGGCCGCTGATCGCCTCCAGCGGCAGCATGCGGCGGCGGGCCGCCACGTAGCCGGCGAGCACCAGCGCGAAGAAGGGGAAGGTGACCAGCAGGATGTCAAGCACGGGGCGTATTGTCCCTGTAACACGTTCCACGGCTCGCCCCCGTCCCAGCCTGTGAAAGGATGCGCCGGTATCATCCCCCGCTGCTTCCCGTTTCTCCCGCAGCTACGCCCCATCGATGTCCGGCCTGAATTTCGCCCAGCAAGAAGCCGTCAACTACCTGCATGGGCCTTGCCTGGTGCTGGCCGGCGCCGGCTCCGGCAAGACGCGCGTGATCACGATGAAGATCGGCCGCCTGATCCAGGCCGGCCTGGCGGCCAAGCGCATCGCCGCCATCACCTTCACCAACAAGGCCGCCGCCGAAATGCGCGAGCGCGCCAAGCACCTGATCGGCCGCGAGGCGAAGGACGTGCTGGTCTGCACCTTCCACGCGCTCGGCGTGCGCCTGATGCGCAGCGACGGCCACGTGCTGGGGCTGAAGCCGCAGTTCTCCATCCTCGACGCCGACGACGTCACGGGCATCCTCAAGGATGCCGGCGGCACCACCGACATCGCCACCGCGCGCCAGTGGCAGTGGACCATCAGCCTGTGGAAGAACAACGGCCTGAACGCCGCGCAGGCGCTGGCCCAGGCCAAGGACGAAAACGAGCGCGTCGCCGCCATGGTGATGGAGCGCTACGAAGAGCGCCTGCAGGCCTACCAGAGCGTGGACTTCGACGACCTGATCGGCATGCCGCTGAAGCTGCTGCGCGATTTCCCCGAAGTGCGCGAGAAGTGGCAGAAGGCGCTGGGCCACGTGCTGGTCGACGAATACCAGGACACCAACGCGACGCAGTACGAGCTGCTGAAGCTGCTGGTGGGCGAGCGCGGCCGCTTCACCGCGGTGGGCGACGACGACCAGTCCATCTATGGCTGGCGCGGCGCCACGCTGGACAACCTGCGCAAGCTGCCGGTGGATTACCCGGAGCTGAAGGTCATCAAGCTGGAGCAGAACTACCGCTCCACCAGCGCCATCCTGCGCGCGGCCAACAACGTCATCCAGCCCAATCCCAAGCTGTTCCCGAAGACGCTGTTCTCCGAACTCGGTGAAGGCGAGCCCGTGCGCGTGGTCGATTGCGACAACGAGGAGCACGAGGCCGAGCGCGCCGTGGCGCGCATCCAGTCCATCCGCGCCAACGGCGTGTACAAGGAATGGAAGGACTTCGCCATCCTGTACCGCGCCAACCACCAGGCGCGCGTGCTGGAACAGGCGCTGCGCCGCGCGCAGATTCCGTACAAGGTGTCGGGCGGCCAGAGCTTCTTCGACCGCGCCGAGATCCGCGACCTGTGCGCCTGGCTGCGGCTCTGGGTGAACAACAACGACGACCCAGCCTTCCTGCGCTGCGTGACCACGCCCAAGCGCGGCATCGGCCACCAGACGCTGGGCGCACTGGGCACGTTCGCCAGCCAGTACAAGCTGTCGCTGTTCGAGGCGCTGTTCGCGTCCTCGCTGCCCAGCGTGCTGAACGCGCGGGCGCTGGGCAGCCTGCACGAGTTCGGCCGCTACATCAACGACCTCGAATACCGCGCGCGCCACACCGTGGGCGCCGAGGACGCCAAGCGCTTCATGCTGGAATGGCTGAAGGAGATCGGCTACGAGCAGCACCTGTACGACGCCGAGGACAACGAGAAGGTCGCGGCGGCGCGCTGGAACAACGTGCTGGAGTTCTCCGAGTGGATGGCCGGCCGCTGCGGCGGCCAGATCGACGACGCCGCCGGCGTGACGACCGTCGCCGAGACCAAGACCTTGCTGGAAGTGGCGCAGACCATCGCGCTGCTGTCCACCATCAGCGAGCGCGAGAAGGACCAGAACGTCGTGACGCTGTCCACGCTGCATGCTTCCAAGGGCCTGGAGTGGCCCAACGTGGTGCTGGCCGGCGTGGTGGAGGGGCTGCTGCCCTTCAAGCCGGAAGAGCTCGAGGCCGGCCAGGCACCCAGCGAAGGCGGGCTGCAGCGCATCCAGGAAGAGCGGCGCCTGATGTACGTGGGCATCACGCGGGCCCAGCGCTCGCTGGTGGTGAGCTACCCGAAGAAGCGCAAGAAGGGCCGCGAGATGGTGCACGCGCAGCCCAGCCGCTTCATCGCGGAGATGGCGCTGGACGTGAAGACCATGAAGGAAGACCCGCGCGAGAAGCTGAGGGCGCTGCGCGCGGAGTTCGCGAAGAAGAGCGCCGAGTCGGCAGCCGCGGCGGCGGCTGCTGCTGCGGGCGGCAGCGCGGCGGCTTGATGCGGCGCCTGCTCGCGCTCCTGCTGCTCGCCTGCGCCGGCACCGCCGGCGCGCAGGCGCCCTGCCCCGAGGCGTGGGAAGTGACGACGGAGCAGATGCTCGGCGTGTGGCATGCCCAGTTCGCCGGCGAGTGGGACACCACCATCGTGCTGCTGGAGAAGCATCCCGACTACGCCGGCAACTTCCGCGGCGGCGTCAAGCGCGCGGGCGGCGTGAGCCAGGCGACCGGCGACGTCGACGAAGGCGACTTCACGCTGGAGGAATCCGCGGACGGCGTGCACATCACGGCGGCGTGGATCGGCGAAGTCGTCGACGGCTCCTGCGGCAAGGAGATCCGCGGGACGTGGAAGGCGGATGGGGCGAAGGAAGGGAAGGACTTCGTGCTGCGCAAGGTTACGCCCGCAGCTCCTCGTTGAGGTCCACCGGCACGAAGGGGTCGGACCCCAGGTGCTCCCACCCTTCCCCGAAAGTCTCGATCGGATGCTGCGTCCGCTCGGTGCCATTGCCGCAGATCATCTCGTCGGCCTTGCAGTAGCGGTCGCAGCCCCAGCAAGTGCGCTCCGGGTGCGCGGGATGGATCGGGAATTTCTTGGCCATGGCGTTCAGGCCACCGTCTTGCGCACGGCCGCGACCAGCGCCGGGTCCGCCGGACCCAGCTTGCCGGACTTCGCGGCAATGCGGCCCTGGCGATCCAGCAGGCTGATCACCGTGGAGTGATTGAACTCGCCGTTGGCCAGGCGCCGGTACTGGATGCCCAGCACGGCGGCCACCTTGCGCGCGGTCGCTTCCTCGGCCCGTGCCAGCACCCACTGGCCGTCGCAGCCATGCGCCTGCGCGGCCTTCTTCAGCACCGCGGGCGTGTCGCGCGCGGGGTCGAAGCTCACCATGAGCACGCGTACATTGGCGCGCTCGGGGGCGGGCAGCGCACGCAGGGTGGCCTGCACCGTCTCGAAGATCATCGGGCAGACCATGTCGCACGAGGTGTAGAACATGCTCGCCAGCACCGGCAGGCCCTGCAGCGAAGCGAGTTGGAAGGCGTTGCCGTCCTGGTCGGTGAGCGTGGCGTCGAGGCGGTAGATGGAGTCGCCCGGTGCGTTGGTGGCAAAGGCCGGCAAGGCAGCGAGCGCGCCCAGCGACAGCAGCGCCGCGCGGCGTGAATACAGGGTGTTCATGATTGTCCTTTCGCGGGACGCACGCAGCGGAAGCCCAGCGTGCTGGTGCTGTCCGCGGCGTTGAGCGACGACAGCAAGGCGATGCGCATGAGCACCGCGTAGCTGTCGCGATCGATGATGTTGATGGCGCCGGCGCCGCAGAACTTCAGCAGGTCCGGGTCGCCCTGGGTGCGGCTGTCGCCGGCGATGAAGAGGGCATTGAAGTCGTCCACCCATTCCCAGACAAGGCCGTGCAGGTCGCGCACGCCCCACAGGTTGGCTTCGCCGCCCACGCTGGCCAGTGCTTCGCCGCCCGGCTTCTCGTACCAGCCCAGGATGCGGCGGGTCCAGGCCGGGTCGCGGCGCGCGTCGGCGCGGCTCGCATCGGCCGCGGCAGCGTATTCCCATTCCAGCCAGGTCGGCAGGCGGCCGCCCTCTTCCTCGCAGAAGGCGCGGGCGGCGAACCAGCTCACTTCGGTCACCGGCATGTCGGCGCGCAGGCCCGGATCCACCGGCGTCTGCCACTGCAGCAGGTAGCGCGCATCGGCCAGCACGGAAGGCGCCTCGCCGCGCCGCCACTCGGGATGCGCCTGCACGAAGGCGGCGAACTCCGCCACCGTGACCGGCAGCGCGCGCATGGCGAAGGGCTGCACGTCCACTGGCGTCGACAAGGTCGGCACCGCCCCCTGCGGCAGCACGCTCTCGAAGCGGCCACCGGGCAGGTCCACGTAGTTCGCGGCCTGCGCCGGCGCCGCGAGCGCGGCCAGCAGGGCGAGGACGGGCAGCACCTTCACGACGCTCTCCTCACTCCTTGGCCTGGTTCTGCGCCGGCGGCTTGGCGGCGCGCTGCGCCTTCACGTCCTCCTTGGACACCTGCCCGCCCGGATTGCCCCAGCTATTGAGCACGTAGGTCAGGATGTTGGCGACCTCGTCGTCATTCAGCTGGTTCATCGGCGGCATCACCGAGTTGTATTCCTGGCCGTTGACGGTGACCTTGCCCGAGAGGCCGTGCAGCACCACGTTGACCGCGCGCTTCACGTCCGCTGCCAGGAAGTCCGACTTGGCCAGCGGCGGGAACACACCCGGCATGCCCGCGCCGTTGCCCTGGTGGCACACCGAGCAGGTGCCGGCGAAGAGCGCCTGGCCCGCCTTGGCCTGCTCGTCGGCGGTCAGCTTGCCGGCCGCGGCCGCCTGGGTGGCCTGCGCCACGGCTGCGAGGTTCGGGCCGGCGCGGTCGCCCAGGTACACCGCATCGAGTTCCTTGCCCGAATAGATGCCCTTGTTCTCGTCGCCCTCGATCTTCAGGATGGCCAGCGCGCCCTTGTTGAACGCGCGGAAGATCGAGTGGTCCACCAGCACGTAGCTGCCCGGCACCTTGGCGGTGAAGGTCGCGATGGCCGCGCCGCCGGCGGGGATCAGCGTGGTCTGCACGTTCTTCTGCACGTTGGTGCCGCCCTCGAAGCGCACCTGGTCGAAGATGGCGCCGATCACGTGGAAGCTGGACACCAGGTTGGGCCCGCCGTTGCCGACATAGAGGCGCACCTTCTCGCCGACCTTCGCGGTCATCGCCTTGTCGCCGGTCAGAGCGCCTTCCGCGCCGTTGAACAGCACGTAGGTCGGCTTCTCGTCGATCGCCTTCTCCATGTCGAAGGCCTGGTTGCCCTTCTCGCGGTACTTGCCGGCGGTGTAGAAGTCGCCCTGCATCACGTAGTACTCGCGGTCCACCTTGGGCAGGCCCTGCGGCGGCTCGACCAGGATCAGGCCGTACATGCCGTTGGCCACGTGCATGCCCACCGGCGCGGTGGCGCAGTGGTAGACGTAGATGCCTTCGTTGAGGGCCTTGAAGGTGAACTGCGATTCGTGCCCGGGCGCGGTGAAGCTGGACGCGGCGCCGCCGCCGGGGCCGGTGACCCCGTGCAGGTCGATGTTGTGGGGCATCTTGCTGCCCGGGTGGTTCTTCAGGTGGAATTCCACCGTGTCGCCCTGGCGCACGCGGATGAAGCTGCCGGGGACGCTGCCGCCGAAGGTCCAGAAGGTGTAGTTCACGCCTTCGGAGATCTGCATCGTCTTCTCGACCACCTCCAGGTCCACGATGACCTTGGCCGGGTAGTTGCGGTTGGTGGGCGGCGGCACGTGCGGCGGGCTGGTCAGCACGGCGTGAATGGGTTCGCCGCGCGGCGGGCCGAAGTCGCCGGTGGCCGCCTTCGGCGCCGCCAGGGACAACAGGGGGAGGCAGGCACTCGCCGCGACGAGCAGCGTGCGCGCCAGGTTCAGGGCTCTCATTTTTTTCCTCCGGATGCTTTAGGTGCATCGCGGATCAACCTTATCGAGCCACCGCCGGAACCGGCTTGACGCACGTCAACGGCCCCGCCTTTCCCCTGCCGCCGACCACTTCCTTGATCCACGTCAAATACCCATGAGGCTGGACCCAGGATATTAGGTGCATTCACAATGCACCTTAAAGAGGTTACCGTGAGGTCAAACAACACCCTCTGGCGCTGGCTGGCACTGATCTTCGTGCTGTCGTTCGGCGCCCTGTCGTACCTGGGCTGGCAGATCTACCTGACTGCCCCGCCCATCCCGCAGGCCGTCGTCAGCGCCAGCGGGCAGACGCTCTACACGGGCGAACAGATAGGCCGCGGCCAGCAGGTCTGGCTGGCGGCCGGCGGCCAGCAGCAAGGCAGCGTCTGGGGCCACGGCGCCTATGTGGCGCCCGACTGGTCGGCTGACTGGCTGCACCGCGAAGCGCTGGCCTTGCAGGCGTTGCGCGCCAAGTCGATCGCGCTCGATGCGAAGAACCTGAGCCCGTCAGAACGCGGCGCAGTGCAAGGCATCGTGCAGGACGAGATGCGCCGCAACACCTACGATGCCGCCACCGGCAAGGTCACGGTGAGCGATGTCCGCGCGCAGGCGATCAGGCAGACCGCGGACCACTACGCCGGCCTGTTCGGCACCGACCCGGCGCTGGCCAAGCTGCGCGAGCAGTACGCCATGACCGACGGCGAAGTGGTGCAGGCCTCGGACCGTGAAGCGCTGACCGCGTTCTTCTTCTGGAGCGCCTGGGCCGCCGCGACCGACCGTCCCGGCGAAACCGGCCTCTCGTACACCAGCAACTGGCCTTACGAGCCGCTGGTGGGCAACACCATGACGACCTCGGCCGCGATGTGGTCGATGGCTTCGGTGATCCTGCTGCTGGCCGCCATCGCCGCCATGCTGTGGCTGCACGGCGCCGGCAAGCACGAGGAAGACGCCGTGGTGCCCAAGGCCGACCCGCTGATCGGAGCGGCCGCCACGCCTTCGATGAAGGCCACCCGCAAGTACTTCTTCGTCGTCATCGGCCTGCTGCTGCTGCAGATCGGCATGGGCGCCATCACCGCGCACTACGCGGTGGAAGGCAAGTCGTTCTTCGGCTTCCCGCTCGCCGAGTTCCTGCCCTACGTGGTGAGCCGCACGGCGCACACCCAGGTCGGCATCTTCTGGATCGCCACCGCCTGGCTGGCCACCGGCCTCTACATCGCGCCGCTGCTCGGGGGCAAGGAGCCGAAGTACCAGAAGCTGGGCGTCGACTTCCTGTTCTACGCGCTGCTGCTGATCGTCGTGGGTTCGACCGCCTGCGGCTGGCTCGGCAGCCTGCAGAAGCAAGGCACCGACTTCAGCTTCTGGATCGGCAACCAGGGCCTGGAATACACCAGCATGGGCCGTGTCTGGCAATACCTGCTGTTCATCGGCCTGCTGCTGTGGGCCCTGCTCCTCGGCCGCGCCCTCTGGCCCGCGCTGAAGACGCCTTCGGAAAGCCGCGGCCTGATCGCCATGGTGTTCCTGTCGGCCACCTGCATCGGCGGCTTCTACGCCAGCTCGCTCGCCTGGGGCCAGCATACCCACTACTCGATGGTCGAATACTGGCGCTGGTGGCTGGTGCACCTGTGGGTGGAAGGCTTCTTCGAAGTGTTCGCCACCGCCGTCATCGCGCTGCTGTTCGTCAAGCTGGGCCTGGTCCGCGCCGGCAGCGCCAACCGCGCCATCATCGCCGAGACCATCGTGTTCCTGTTCGGCGGCATCCTGGGCACCCTGCACCACCTGTACTGGACCGGCACGCCCACCTCGGTGATCGCCGTCGGCGCCGTGTTCTCGGCGCTGGAAGTGGTGCCGCTCACGCTGATCGGCCTCGAAGCGCTGCAGAACTGGAAGAAGTCGCAAGGCGTCGCCTGGCTCGATGCCTACAAGTGGCCCGTGCTGTGCTTCGTCGCGGTGGGCTTCTGGAACACCGTCGGCGCCGGCCTCCTGGGCTTCGCCATCAACCCGCCTGCCTCGCTGTACTACGTTCAGGGCCTCAACATGACCGCCGCCCACGGCCACGCCGCGCTCTTCGGTGTCTACGGCATGCTGGGCATCGGCCTGATGCTGTTCTGCCTGCGTGGGCTGTATGCCCGCAACCTGCACGCCGACGGCCTGCTGAAGCCCGCCTACTGGGGCCTCAATATCGGCCTGGCCATGATGGTGTTCCTGTCGCTGCTGCCCGCCGGCATGTACCAGGCCTGGGCCAGCATCACGCAAGGCCTGTGGTACGCCCGCTCGGCGGAGATCGTCCACTCGCACGTGATGGAAACGCTGGTGTGGCTGCGCGTGCCGGGTGATATCGTGTTCTCGATCGGCGCGCTGTACCTGGCCATCTATGCGCTGCGGCTGCTGGTGCCCGGCAAGGCACGGGCTGTCGCGGTGCCCGCGGCGGAGGTGGCCGCAGCCGCACGTTGATCCTCAAGCCCATGAAACTCACCGCCTTCACCGACTACAGCCTGCGGGTGCTGATGTACCTGGCCACCGACCCGGCGCAGCGCACCACCATCGCCCGCATCGCGGCCGCCTACGGCATCTCCGAGAACCACCTGGTGAAGGTCGTGCACTTCCTCGGCCAGCAGGGTTGGCTGAAGAACGTGCGCGGCAAGGGCGGCGGGCTGGAGCTGGGCCTGCCGCCGGAGCGCATCGTGCTGGGCCAGGTGGTGCGCGCGACCGAAGGCGAGGCCGTGGTGGCCGAGTGCTTCGGCGAAGGCGGCGACTGCTGCATCGCACCGAGCTGCCGTTTGCGCGGCGTGCTGCGCGAAGCGGTCACCGCCTTCGAGGCCGTCCTGGACCGCTACACCCTGGCCGACCTGGTGAGCAACCGGCAGCAGCTGGCGCAGGTGCTGTTCTTCGAGCAGCCACCGGCGCGGCGCGCCAAGGCGGCCGCATGACGGAAGAACGCTTCGCCTACGAAGGGCCGCGGGAGCTGCTGCCCACCATCGTGCAGGCGTTGGAGAAGGTGGTCGACCCCGAGGTCGCCCTCAACATCGTAGACGTCGGCCTGGTGTACGGCGTGACGGTGCGCGAAGGCCGCATGGACGTGAACATCACCATGACCTCGGCCGCCTGCCCGGTCACCGACATCATCGTCGACGACGTCGAGAACGCGCTCGACGACGCGCTGCCGCCCGATCTGAAGATCCACGTCGAACTCGTGTGGGAACCGCCATGGACACCACAGCGCATGAGCCCGCGCGCCCGCGCCTTCATGGGCTGGTGAGCGCGCGGCGCCTGCTGGGCGCCACGCTGTTCGCCTGCGTCGCCGCTTCGCTGCTGGCGGGCATCGCCGGCGGGTTGATGCGGGTGGGCATCGTCGTCGCCAGCGCGGACTGGCTCGGGCGCGCCGCGCTTTCGCATGCGGCATTGATGATGTGCGGCTTGATGGGCACGGTCATCGGCATCGAACGCGCCGTCGCCGCCAGGCACCGGTTCGCGTGGAGTGCGCCACTCCTCTCGGGCACCGCCGGCCTGCTGCTGCTGCGCGGTGCGAACACCGCGGCGGCTTTCCTGCTGCTCGCCGCCGGCATCGCCTTCATCGCGGTGAACGCACTGCTGCTGCGGCGCCAGCGCGCAGCCCACACCTTCCTGCTGCTGGCGAGCGCCTGTGCCTGGGCCATCGGCAACTTCCTGTTTGCAGCCGCTGCCGCGCCGGTGGCCGTGCTGCCCTGGTGGTTCGCCTTCCTCGTGATGACCGTCGCCGCGGAGCGGCTGGAGATGACGCGGCTGATGCGCCGCCGCCCCGCGGCGCAACCGCTGCTGGCGCTGGTCCTCGCCTTGCTGCTGCTGGGCGCCGCGCTATCGGGCGTGGCGCCGGTGGCCTGCGGCGTGCTGTTCGGCCTCGCGCTGCTCGCCCTGTCCGCGTGGCTCTTCACCTTCGACATCGCCCGGCGCACCGTGCGCGCGCAGGGCTTGCCACGCTACATGGCCGTGTGCCTGCTCGCCGGCTACGCCTGGCTCGCCGCCGGCGGCCTGGCCTGGGCCGCCACTGCGCTCGGCCTGCCCGCACGCGACATCGCCTTGCACGCGCTCGGCCTCGGCTTCCTCTTCAGCATGATCCTGGGCCACGCGCCGGTGATCCTGCCGGCCATCGCGCGCATCAAGCTGCTGTTCGGCAACTTCTTCTACCTGCCGCTCGCCGCCCTGCACCTCTCGCTGCTGCTGCGCCTGTTCGGCGGCCTCGCCGATTTCCAGGCGCGGCGCACCGGCGCCCTCCTCAATGCCGTGGCGCTCGCTCTGTTCGCCCTCACGGTCGTCGCAGCCGCATGCGCCTGGCGCCGCCGCCACGACACCCGACAACCATGACGCAGTTCCTCAAGATCGAAGAGCCGCCGCGCGCGGCCGCACCGCGCGGCTTCGCCCTGTGGCAGCTGGGCTTCCGGCCCTTCTACCTGCTGGCCAGCACTTTCGCGGCCGTGTCCATCCTGCTGTGGGCGCTGCAGTTCACCGGCCACCTGGCCGCGCCTTACCTGCCCGGCCCGCTGTGGCACGCGCACGAGATGCTGTTCGGCTTCACGCTCGTGGTGGTCGTGGGCTTCCTGTTCACGGCCGGACGCAACTGGAGCGGCCTGCCCACGCCCGCCGGCGGCAAGCTCGCGGCGCTGGCCGCGCTGTGGCTCGCCGGCCGCCTGCTGGTGCTGACACCCTGGGGCTGGGCCTCGGCCCTGGTGAACGCCGCGTTCCCGCTGGCCGCCGCGATCGCACTCGCGATCCCGTTCGTGCGTGCGGGCAACAAGCGCAACTATTTCTTCGTCGGCCTGCTCGTGCTGCTGTCCATCGCGAACCTCGCGGTGCACCTCAGCCAGCTCGGCGTGCTGGCGCTGCCCGCCTGGGCCGGCATCGGCCTCGGGCTGGACGTGGTGCTGTTCATCCTGTGCGTGATGGGCGGCCGCGTGATTCCCATGTTCACCAACAACGGCGTGCCCGGCGCGGGCGCCGAAAAGCGTCCGTGGGTCGAGAAGCTGGCGCTGGGTTCGGTGCTGGCCTTGCTGGTGGCCGATGCGCTGCAAGTGCCCGCGTGGCTGCTGGCCGCCGTGGCAGCCATCGCCGCCGCCGCGCATCTCACCCGCTGGCTGCTGTGGCGTCCGTGGCGCACGCTGCGCACGCCGCTCGTGTGGGTGCTGCACCTGGCCTACGGCTGGATCCCGGTGCACCTCGCCTTGCGTGCGCTAGCGGCCTTGGCCTGGGTTCAGTCGTCCACCGCCACGCACGCGCTCACGGTCGGCGCGATCGGCGGCCTGGTGATCGGCATGATGACCCGCACCGCGCGCGGCCACACCGCGCGGCCGCTGAAGGCCGATCGCTGGGACACCAGCGCCTACCTGCTCGTGGCAGCGGCCGCCTTCGTGCGCGTGCTGCTGCCGGTCATCGCGCCGGCGCTGCTGCTGCAGGCGATCCTCGCCTCCGGCGTGCTCTGGTCCGCGGGATTCGCGCTGTACACCGTGCGCTACTTCAACGTGCTGACTCGCCCGCGGCTGGACGGCAAGCCAGGCTGATCACGATCAAGGACGCGCCGGCTCCCTCGAACCTAAAGTGACTTTCATGGAACTGCAGGCATGGAACTTCCGGGGCCGCAAGCTGCGCCCCATCGTCCAGGGTGGCATGGGCGTCGGCGTCTCCGCCGGCCGGCTCGCCGGCACCGTGGCTTCCTTCGACGCGATGGGCACGATCTCCTCGGTCGACCTGCGCCGGCTGCATCCGGACCTGATGGAGCGCACCGCCCGCCTCGAAGGCCCGGAGGCCAAGGCGCAGATCGATGCGGCCAACCGCGAAGCACTGGCCCGCGAGATCCGTCGCGCGCGAGAACTCGCGCAGGGCCGCGGCCTCATCGCCGTCAACGTGATGAAGGCGCTGGACCAGTACACGACCTACGTCCGGCAGGCCCTGGAGAGCGGCGCCGACGCGCTCGCTGTCGGCGCCGGCCTGCCGCTGGACCTGCCGGAGCTGGCGCGCGACTTCCCGCAGGTGGCGCTGATCCCGATCCTCTCGGACGCTCGCGGCGTGCAGTTGCTGGTGCGCAAGTGGGAGAAGAAGGGCCGGCTGCCGGACGCCATCGTGATCGAGCATCCGCGCCTGGCCGGCGGCCACCTCGGCGCCGCCGCACTGGCCGACCTGCAGGACCGCCGCTTCGACTTCGACGTGGTGCTGCCCGAAGTGCTGGCCTTCTTCCGCGCGGCTGGACTGGAAGGCAAGATCCCGCTCATCGCCGCCGGCGGCATCGCAAGCCACGAAGACATCGTGCGCCTGCAAGGCCTGGGCGCGGCGGCGGCGCAGCTGGGCACCGCCTTCGCCGTCACCTGCGAAAGCGATGCGAGCGAGGCTTTCAAGCAGGTGCTGGCCGGCGCCAAGCCCGAGGACATCGTCGAATTCACCAGCGTCGCCGGCCTGCCCGCGCGCGCCGTGCGCACGCCCTGGCTGGAGAAATACCTGCGGCTGCAGGAGCGCATGCAGAAGCATGCGCACGAAAAGGCGCACTGCACCATGTGGTTCGACTGCCTGGCCCATTGCGGGCTGCGCGACGGCAAGGCCGCCTGGGGCCAGTTCTGCATCGACAAGGTCCTCGGCCACGCCCTCAGCGGGGACGTTCGCAAAGGGCTATTCTTCCGGGGAGCGGGCCGGCTCCCCTTCGGCGAGCAGATCCGCCCCGTGCGCGACCTGCTGCAACAGCTGTGCGGCGACTCCATGGAGGCAAGCAACGCATGAAGCGCGATCCTTCCCCGAACCAGCTGCCGGCGCTGCCCGCGCAGCAGATCAGCCAGGACGTCCTGCGCGAGAAGTACCTGAAGCCCGGCGAAGCGGCCGAGGCCGACGTGCTGCGACGCGTCGCGCGCGCACTCGCGAGCGCCGAGGCCGAGCCTGTGCGCGCCGACTGGGAACAGAAGTTCTTCGACAACCTGAATGGCGGCGCGATCGGCGCGGGCCGCATCATGAGCGCGGCCGGCACCGCGCTGGAAGCCACTCTCATCAACTGCTTCGTGCAGCCGGTGGGCGACAGCATCCAGGGCCGCGACGACGAAGGCTTCCCCGGCATCTACGAAGCGCTGCGCGAAGCGGCCGAGACCATGCGGCGCGGCGGCGGCGTCGGCTACGACTTCTCGCGCATCCGCCCGCGCGGGGCCGAGGTCAAGGCCACGCATTCGCTGGCCTCGGGCCCGTGCAGCTACATGGACGTGTTCGACCACTCGTGTTCGACGGTGGAAAGCGCCGGCGCGCGCCGCGGCGCGCAGATGGGCGTGCTGCGCATCGACCACCCCGACGTGCTGGAGTTCATCACGGCCAAGCGCACGCCGGGCCGCTGGAACA
Organism: Ramlibacter agri; assembly: GCF_012927085.1. Classification (NCBI taxonomy): domain Bacteria; kingdom Pseudomonadati; phylum Pseudomonadota; class Betaproteobacteria; order Burkholderiales; family Comamonadaceae; genus Ramlibacter; species Ramlibacter agri. The sequence goes on from NZ_JABBFX010000006.1 coordinate 108,801, forward strand.
ACTTCAACGTGTCGGTGGCGGTGGGCGACGAGTTCATGCGCATCCTGCAGGCCGGCGGCGACTGGGCGCTGGTGCACAAGGCGAAGCCTGGCGCCGCGCTGGTCGCGCAGGGCGCGCACCTGCGCAGCGACGGTCTGTGGGTGTATCGCACGCTGCCGGCGCAGCAGTTGTGGGACACGGTGATGCGTTCGGCCTACGACTTCGCCGAGCCGGGCGTGTTGTTCATGGAGACGATCAACCGCGACAACAACCTGCGGTATGCGGAGCGGATCGATGCCGTGAACCCGTGCGGTGAGGAAGCCTTGCCTCCGTACGGCTGCTGCGACCTGGGCCCCGTCATCCTCACCCGTTTCGTGAGCCACCCGTTCGGCTTCGGCGGCGCGCCGGCCTTCGACTTCGAGCGCTTCGCCCGGGCCGTGGCGGTGCAGGTGCGCGCGCTCGACAACGTGCTGGAGATCACGCATTGGCCGCTGCCGCAGCAGCAGGCGGAAGCGGTCTCCAAGCGGCGCATCGGCGTCGGCTTCACGGGCCTGGGCAATGCGCTGGCCATGCTGCGCCTGCGCTACGACGCGGCCGACGGCCGCGAGATGGCCGCGCGCATCGGCCGCTGCATGCGCGATGCCGCCTATGCGGCTTCGGTGGAACTCGCCGCGGAGAAGGGGCCCTTCCCGCTGTTCGACGCGGACCCCTACCTGGAAGCCGGCACCTTCGCGAGCCGCCTGGACGAGCCGCTCAAGCAGGCGATCCGCCAGCACGGCATCCGCAACAGCCACCTGCTGGCGATCGCTCCCACCGGCACCGTCAGCCTCGCCTTCGCCGACAACGCGTCCAACGGCATCGAGCCGCCCTTCTCCTGGGCCTACAAGCGCCGCAAGCGCGGGGCCGACAACACCTTCGTCGAGTACGTGGTGGAAGACCACGCCTGGCGCCTGTTCCGTTCGCTGGGTGGCGACACCACGCAGCTCCCGCCCTATTTCGTCTCGGCGCTGCAGATGCCCGCCGCGGACCACCTGGCGATGATGGAAGCGGTACAGCCCTTCATCGACAGCGCGATCTCGAAGACGGTGAACGTGCCGGCCGACTACCCCTACGCCGACTTCCAGGGCCTGTACCTCGAAGCCTGGCGCGCCGGGCTGAAGGGCCTGGCCACCTACCGGCCCAACGAAATCCTCGGCGCCGTGCTGTCGACGGACACCGCCCCCGCGCCCGAGGTGGAGCGGCGCAAGGTCGACCCGATGCGCGCCATCGTCGAAAGCCGGCCCAAGGGCCAGCTGCCCGGCGTGGTGGAGAAGGTCGAATACTGGACGCAGCAAGGCCGGCAGACCCTGTACATCGTCGTGTCCTTCCTGCCGGTGGAAGACGGGCGCGAGCGCGCCATCGAGTTCTTCATGCCGGTGGGCCAGAGCGGCGAGTCGCAGCAGTGGATCACCTCCAGCATGCGCATGTTGTCGCTGGCCGCGCGCGGCGGCTTCCTGGAGCGCGCGCTGGCCGACATGCGCAAGGTGCTGTGGGACCGCGGGCCGGTGCGCCTGGGCACGTACACGAAGGCCGACGGCACCGCCGTGCCGATGTGGCACGACTCGGAAGTGGCCGCCATCGCCTATGCGATCCAGAACATCATCGCGCGGCGCCAGGGCGAGCCTGTCGCGCAACTGGCCACGCCACCGGCAGCGGCGCCCGCGACGGTGGCCACGCCGGGCCTGATGGCTGGCGCCAAGTGCCCCGAATGCGGTGCCCACGCGATGATCCGCAAGGACGGCTGCGACTTCTGCACCCAGTGCGGGCACGTGGGAACCTGCGGGTGAGCGAGCCCGCCGGCGCGCAGGCCTGGCGCTGGCGGAACGTGCTGCAGTCGCCGCATCGCGTCGGCTTTCTCTCCGGCATGGCGGTGCTGGTTGCCGCGAGCGCGTGGTGGGCGCTGGTGCAAGCAGATCGTTCGGGACTCGGGCCGGGGCTGCGCTACGCGGTGTCGCCCACGCTCACGCATGCAACGATCATGGTGTTCGGCTTCATGCCGGCCTTCTTCGCCGGTTTCCTGTTCACTGCCGGGCCGCGCTGGCTGGAGCTGCCACCGCAGCGTGCGTCGTCACTGGTTGCGCCGCTGGGTGTGCAGGCCATCGGCTGGCTGTCGTGGCTGCTTGGGGCACATCTCGGTGAACGTATCGCGCAGGCGGGTCTCGCGCTCGTCCTGGCCGGATTCGTCGTCGTGACCTGGCGCTTCGCCGCGCTCGTGCGCGCGAGCATGGCGGACGACCGTGTGCATGCGCGGGTGATCGCCGGCGCGCACATCGTCGGCTGCGCCTGCCTCGCGGGCGTGCTGGCTGCGTCGCTGGCTGGCGACGGCGCAGTTGCGATCGAGGCCGCACGCACGGGCTTGTGGTGGTTCATCGTGCCGGTGTTCCTCGCAGCGGCCGACCGGCTGATTCCGTTCTTCTCGGCCGATGCGCTGCCGGCGGGACGCCTGGCCTTTGCGCGGCACAGTCTTGCGCTGCTGCTGGCGCTGGCGGCGCTGGAGGGTGCTTCGATCCGGGTTACGTGGCCGCATCTGCAGGTCGCAGTCGGCTTGCTGGAATGCGTCGCGACGGTCTTGCTGCTCGCGCTGGCCATTGCATGGACCCGCGTGAAGCGGCTCGCCAGCCGGCTGCTGGTCATGTTCCACACGGGCTTGTTGTGGCTCGCGCTGTCCTTGCTGCTGGCCGGCGCCGGCCGCCTGTTGACCACTGGGACCGGTGAAGACGTGTTGCCGCTCGCAGGATTGCATGCGCTGGCGATGGGAGGGCTGGGGTCGCTGATGCTGGCGATGGTGAGTCGCGTGTCGGCCGGGCATGGGGGACGGCCGGACACCGGAGACGCCTGGTTGTGGGGGCTGTTCTGCTTGCTGCAGGTCGCGGTGGTGCTGCGCGTGGCGGCGGCGGTGGTTCCACTGCAAGGCCTGTTGACAGTGGCTGCGCTGGGTTGGGCGGTCACGATGCTGGCCTGGGGCGTGCGCCATGCCGATTGGTATGGGAGGCCGCGGTTCGTGTCGGCGCGCCAGCATGCCGGGGTCGCTGCGCGAACCCAGCCTACGGGAGAGCAGCGGTAGGGAAAGCAGCCGTCGGCGAAGGACCCGCCAGCGGCAAACGCAGGTTGAACTCGCCACCGCCGGGCCAGGCGGACCAGCGGCAGCGCGCGCCGAGGGCCTGCGCGCGATTGCGCACGTTCGACAGGCCGTGGCCGGCCGGTGAACTGGCCGCGGCTCCGTCCGCCACGAAGGGCGCGCCGTTGTCCCGCACGCGCACCTCGACTTCTTCGCCTTCATGCGATGTCGCCACATCGATGGCGTCGGCCCCGCTGTGCTTGAGGATGTTGGTCAGCACCTCCTGCAGGATGCGCAGCACGTGCAGCGCCCGCTGCGCGTCCAGCCAGGGCAGCGGCGGCAGGTCCTGCACGCTCCAGGTCAATGCGATGCCGGCCGCCTTCAGCCGCGGGGCCAGGCGGAAGCGCACGGCCGCCAGCAGCGCCAGCAGGTCGGCATCCGTCGCTTGCAGCGAGTCGATGGCGAGCTTGAGGTCGTCGATGCAGTCCTTCAGCACCAGCGCCGTGTCGACGTTGCTGGCCTGGCCGCCTTCCACCATGCGCAGCGCCGACATCAGCGAGGACCCGATGCCGTCGTGCATGTCCTGCATCAGGCGCTGGCGCTCGGCGGCCAGCGCCTGCTCGCGTTCCAGCCCGCGCAGCTGCTCGTGGCTGGCCGTCAGCTCGCGTTCGCGCGCGGCCAGCCGCACTTCGAGCCCCGCGTTGAGCTCGCTCACCTCGCGGATCGCGCCCACGTAGCGGCGCCACACGATCGCCAGGAACAGCGCAAACACGCCGATCGAGGTGTAGGCGCCGAGGTAGACGGACTCGATGTCGATCTTGTAAGTCTGCAGCAGCAGGTCGTGCACGCCCACCGGCAGGTTCAGCGCGAAGAAGGCGAACAGCGCCAGGCCCTCGCGCGAGCGGCTGGCCCACGACGCCCACAGCCCCGTCCCGGCGATGACGGCGGTCTGCAACGCGATGACGACGTACGCCGCCGGCAGCATCGTGCTCAGGTGCGGCGCAAACCAGGGCAAGGGCATGGTCGCTAGGGACACCAGGACCACCAGCGTGACCATCGCCGTCGCCAGCCGCGGCATGCGCCGGCCATGCAGGCGGAAAGCGAACGCGAAGACGCACATCTGTCCCCACGCCAGCGAGTTCACCGTCATCCAGCCGAACCAGGCGTCGGACAGCCAGGGCGGCTGGTTGCCGATGAGGCGGTGCGCGTTGCGCATGGCGTGCGCCACCGCGGCCAGGAAGATCAGCGCATAGACCGGCTCCCGCCGGCGCACGCACCACACCGCCAGCGCGAACAGTCCGATGCCCAGGAAGGCGCCCGTGCTGAAGGTGATCGCGTCGACCTGCAGCAGCATGCGCATGCGCCAGCGCCAGCGCAATTCGTCGGCGTCGCCCGCCCAGGCGGTCGACACGGCGCCGCCCACGCCCGGCTGGCTCGCCATGCGCACCCACACCACGGACGGCGCCGCATCGCCGGCGCCCGGCGCCAGCGGCACCCACAAGGGCCGGTTGAACGAATTCCAGACGCGGCTGCCGGAAGACCGCCATGCGATGCGCTCGCCCGCGTACACGGCCACCGTGCCGACCGTCTGCCAGCGCGGGAGGTAGAACACCAGGTCGTTCGCCACCACGTCGGCGCGCAGGCCGGGCGGCAGGTCGAAGCGGTACCACGTCACTTCGGGTCCGGCGTAGGCCGTGGCCGCGGACGCCGCCATCGCCCGCTGCGTCGCATGCGGCAGCGTGACGGGGTTCGCGCCCGCGCCGGAGCTCACCGCGGCCGGCGGCGCCGACGGCGCATCCCATCCCGCGCCGGCTTCTTCCACGGCGATGGCGCGCAGCAGGTGGACGGGTTCGCCCCACGCTGCCGGCATGGCGGCAACGAGGGCGAAGGCCAGCCAGGCGCTAATCCGGCAGCAGGCCCTGGCGATGCGCTTCATGGATGGCTTCGGCCCGCGTGTTGACCTGCAGCTTGAAATAGATGCGCCGCACGAAGGTGAGCACGGTGCTGCTCGAAACGCCCATGGCGCGGGCCGTCTCCTCCGTGGTGAAACCCTTGCTGACGTGCCGCAGCACCTGCTGCTCGCGCGCGGACAAGGTCGCGGTGGGCTCCGCCGGCGCCGCATCCGGCGGCGGCGATTGCGGCAGCGGCATCAGGCTGGCGGCCGCGCGCGCGAGGATCGTGCGCGCGACCATCGGGCTGATCGGGCTGCCGCCGGCGTGGATGCTGCGGATCTCCTCCACGAGTTCGGCCGCACCGATGTCCTTCAGCAGGTAGCCCATGGCGCCCGCCTCGATCGAGCGCAGCACGTGGCTCTCGTCGCCGAAGATGGTGCTCACGAGCACGCTGCAAGCAGGCCACTGCGCGCGCGCCGCGCGGATCACGTCCAGGCCGGAACCATCCGGCAGTCCGAGGTCGACGAGCAGCACGTCGATCTCCTGCCGCGGCAACAGGTCCAGCGCCTCCTTGCGGTTGGCCGCCACGAGCACCACTTGCAGGCCCGCCGCTGCGCCGACCATGGCCACCAGCGTCTCGCGGCTGCGGGCGTCGTCCTCCACCACGCCGACGCGCAGGGACCTGGGCCAGTCGGTGAAGGGTGACGTATTGCCGGAAAGCATGGGCGCGATTATCCCGGCTGGCCGCGGCGCCTCAACTGTCCTCTGTTCTGGGGACATACAGCCGGCGGCGGCCTTCGTAGCATGCGCGCCGAACCCGTTGTTGGGAAAGAGGAAGAACAAGTGCAGCAGTCCGCCCCCCACCTCGTCGCGTCGCACCGGCGCAGCCCCTTGGTTCGCAATGGCGCGCGCCCGCCCCTGCGTCCCCTTGCCATCGCCTGCGTGCTGGCCTGGGCCGCGACGCCGGCGGCCTTCGCCTGCAATGCGTCGGACACCGCAACGCTGGCCGCCTGCGTGGCCAACGCGGCCAGCGACGGCACCATCAACATCACGGCGAACATCACGCTCACCGGCAACATCGGCGTGCTCTCCAGCAACGCCACCATCGTGGGCAACGGCTACACCATCGACGGCGCCGGCAGCTACCGCGGCTTCTTCGTCGGTGCGGGCAACGTGGCCATCAGCGACCTCACGCTGAGCAACCTGAGCGCCAAGGGCGGCGATGGCGGATCCAGCGAGGTCGGCGGGGGTGGTGGCCTGGGAGCAGGCGGCGCACTGTTCGTGCGCAGCGGCGCCTCCGTCACGCTGACCAACGTCGCCCTGCAAAACGACAGCGCGACAGGCGGCGCGGGCGGCAGCAACGTCGGCGGTCCGGGGTTCGGCGGCGGTGGCGGCATGGGCGGGTCCGGCGGCGGTGGCGGCTCCACCCCAGGCGCCGGCGGCGGCGGCCTGTACGCCGCGGGCGCTCCGGCCGCTGGAGGCTACGGCGGCGCTGGGGGCGGGCCTACCGGCGGCGCCGGCTCCACTGGCGCCGGCGCAGGCGCCGGGGGCGACTATTCGGGCGGTGGCGGCAGCCTTGTCGATGACGGCGGCAATGGCGGCTACGGCGGTGGCGGTGGCGGTGGCTTTGACAACGGCGGCAACGGTGGCTTCGGCGGCGGCGGCGGCGGGGCCCTCTTCGACAACGGCGGCAATGGCGGCTTTGGTGCCGGCGGCGGCGGCACCCTCTACGACTACGGCGGCAGCGGCGGCTTCGGTGGCGGCGCGGGCTCCAACGGCTTCGTCGCAGGCGGCAACACCGCAGGCGGCGGCGGCGGCGGGGCCGGCATGGGCGGCGCGATCTTCGTCGAGTCGGGCGGCAGCATCACCCTCGCGGGCAACCTGACCCTGGACGGCAGCAGCGTCACCGGCGGCGCAGGCGGCGCGGGTGCCCAGGGCGGTTCGGCCTTCGGCTCCGCCATCTTCCTGCAGGGCAGCGCCGCGTCGCTGACCTTCAGCCCCGGGAGCAACACCACGCAGGCCGTCCGCGACGTGATCGCCGACGAGGCCGGCTCGGGCGGGTCCGCGGCGAACAGCGTCGGCATCACCAAGAGCGGCGCCGGCACGCTGGTCCTCAGCGGCAACAACACCTACTCGGGCACCACCACCATCAGCGCCGGCACGCTGCAGGTCGGCGAAGGCGGCACGACCGGCTCCCTGGGAAGCGGCAACGTCGTGGACGACGGCGCGCTGGTGTTCAAGCGCTCCGACGACCTCACCGTGGCCAACGCCATCAGCGGCAGCGGCTCGTTGACCCAGGCCGGCACCGGCACGCTCACGCTCACCAACGGCAGCAACAGCTACGCGGGCGGCACGACGATCTCCAGCGGCACGCTGGCCATCACGGACGGCAACGCCCTCGGCACGGGAGCCGTGACCCTGGACGGCGGCAAGCTGCTGGCCCAGGACACGCTGACCCTCGGCAACACCGTGGTCATCGGGACGGGATCCAGCGGCACGATCGCAGCCGCGACCGGCACGACGCTGACGCTCACCGGATCGGCGGGCTGGAGCGCCAACGCGGCGCTGCACTTCGGCACCAGCACCGACACCGGAACCGTCGTTGCCGCGTTCGGCTCCCTCAGCGTCACTTTGCCGGCCGCCAGCATCGCCATCGACGGCGGCACGCTCAAGGCCGGCAACAGCATCCTCGGAAACGTGACCAACTACTCCACCGCGAACATTGCCGCCCATGCCACGCTGGACACCAACGGCTACACCTTCGGCTTCGTGGATCTGCAAGGCAGCGGCAACCTGGTCACCTCGGCCACGCCCGGCAACACCGTGAGCATCCAGGCCGGCAACTTCGCCGGCGTCATCAGCGGCAGCGACCGCGTGCAGAAGACCGGCAGCGGCACCCTGCTGCTGTCCGGCGACAACACCTACACCGGCGGCACCACCGTCAGCGGCGGCACGCTGCAGGTCGGCAACGGCGGCACCACCGGCTCGCTGGGCACCGGCAACGTCGTGAACGACGCCACCCTGGTGTTCGACCGCTCGAACGATTTCACCGTCGCCAATGCCATCAGCGGCTCCGGCAGCGTGACGAAGAATGGCGCCGGCACGCTGGCCCTCACCGGCGCGAATGGCTATCAAGGCACGACCACCATCAACGCCGGCACCCTGCAGCTCGGCGACGGCGGCACCACCGGCACGCTGGGCATCGGCAACGTGGTGGACAACAGTGCGCTCGTGTTCAAGCGCTCGGACACCACCGTGGTCGCCAACGCCATCAGCGGCGCCGGCACGCTCACGCAGGCGGGCAGCGGCACCCTGGTGCTGAGCGGCGCGAACAGCTACTCGGGCGGCACCTTCGTCGACAGCGGCACGCTCCGCGCCGGAAGTGCCGGCGCCTTGTCCGCAGGCAGCGCGATGCACGTGGCCAGCGGCGCGACGCTGGACCTCGACGGCCAAGACCAGGAGGTGGCTTCGCTCGCCGGCGCCGGCAACGTCACGCTGGGCAGCGGCACGCTCACCAGCGGCAACGACAACACCAGCACCGCCTTCAGCGGCGTGACCAGCGGCACGGGCGGCCTCACCAAGGTGGGCAGCGGCACGCTGACCCTGGCCGGCGCCAACAACTACAGCGGCGCGACCACCGTCGACGGCGGCACGCTGCGAGCGGGTGCGGCCAACACCTTCTCCGCCTCCAGCGCGGTCAGCGTGGCCAGCGGCACCACGCTGGACCTGGCCGGCTACGACCAGGCCATAGCCTCGCTGGCCGGCGCCGGCAACGTGACGCTGGGCACCGCCACGCTCACTGCGGGCGACGACAACAGCAGCACCACCTTCAGCGGCGCCATCGGCGGCACGGGCGGCTTCACCAAGAGCGGCACCGGCACCCTGACCTTGGCCGGCGCCAGCAGCTACGGCGGCGCGACCACCGTCGGCGCCGGGACGCTGCGCGCGGGAGCGGCCAACACCTGGTCCGCAGCCAGCGCGGTGAACGTGGCGAACGGCGCCACGCTGGACCTGGCCGGCTACGACCAGGCCATAGCCTCGCTGGCTGGCGCAGGCAACGTGACGCTGGGCACCGCCACGCTCACCACCGGCGGCGACAACGCCAGCACCAGCTTCGCCGGCACGATCGGCGGCACGGGCGGCCTCACGAAGAACGGCAGCGGCACCCTGATCCTCACAGGCGCCAGCGGCTACGGCATCACCAGCATCCACGCCGGCACCCTGCAGGTCGGCGCCGGCGGCACCACCGGTACGCTGGGCACGGGCAACGTCGTGGACGACGCCACGCTGGTGTTCAACCGCTCCGACGACCTCACCGTGGCCAACGGCATCAGCGGCACGGGCGCACTCCTGCAGGCCGGCAGCGGCACGCTGACGCTCACCGGCGCCAACAGCTACGGCGGCACGACCACCATCAGCGCCGGCGCGCTGCACGTGGGCAGCGGCGGCACCACCGGTTCGCTGGGCACCGGCAACGTGGTCAACGACACCGCGCTGTCCTTCAATCGCTCCGATGCGACCACGGTCGCCAATGCCATCTCTGGCAGCGGCACGGTCACGCAGGCCGGCACCGGCACGCTTACGCTCACCGGCGCCAACAGCTACGGCGGCACGACCATCATCAGCGCCGGCACGCTGCAGGTCGGCGACGGCGGCACGACGGGCTCGCTGGGCACCGGCAATGTGGTGGACAACGGCAACCTGGTCTACAAGCGCTCCGATGACATCACGACAGCCAACGCCATCAGCGGCTCGGGCACGCTCACGCAGTCCGGCAGCGGCACGCTCACCCTCGCAAGCACCAACAGCTACACGGGCGGTACCGTCATCGCCGCCGGCACGCTGGTGGTCGGCGCCGGCGGCACGCTGGGCAGCGGCGCGATCACCAACAACGGCAGCCTGGTGTTCAGCCATGCCGACACCTACAGCCTGGCCGACGGCATCACCGGCACCGGCAGCCTGACGCAGGCCGGCGGCGGCAACCTGGTGCTGGCCGGCAGCAACGATTACAGCGGCGGCACGTTCGTCAACAACGGCCTGCTGTCGGTGAACGGCTCCATCACCGGCCTGACCACGGTCCACGCCGGCGGCACGCTGGGCGGCAACGGCACCGTCGGCAGCGTCAACGTCGCCAGCGGCGGCGTGCTGGCGCCGGGCAACTCCATCGGCACGCTCACCGTCGCCGGTAACCTGGACTTCGCCGCGGGCTCCACCTACCGCGTGGAAGCCAACGCCGCCGGTGCCTCCGACCGCGTCAACACGGTGGGTGCGGGCAGCATCACCCTCCATGGCGGCACGGTGTCGGTGCTGGCAGGTGGTGCGGGCTACCAGCGCAACACGACGTACACGATCCTCAGCTCCGCCGGCACCACCACGGGCCGGTTCGACAGCGTGACGTCCAACCTGGCCTTCCTCACGCCCACGCTGGTCTACCAGGACAACGCGGTGCTGCTGAACCTGCTGTCCAGCGACGTGACCAACTACGCCAGCGTGGCGCGCACGGCCAACCAGCGGAAGGTGGCGAACTTCCTCAACGGCTTTGCCAACACGCCGGGCAATGCCACCGCCGCCGGCCTGATCCAGCGGCTCGACAACCTGTCGGCCGACGAGGCGCGTGTCGCCTTCGACAACCTGTCCGGCAGCCCGCACGCGTCGGCAAGCCAGATCGCCGGCGCGCTGGGCCGCAACTTCTCCGCCAGCCTGGCCGCGCGCAGCGGCTTCAGCGTGGCGGGCAACGGTAACGCGCTGGCGCGCTATGCCGGCGTGCGCTATGCGAGCCTGGAGCCGTCGCTGCTAGCCCCCGCCAGCCAGGTCGTGAGCGACACCCCGCTGCTGGCGCAGGCGGGCCCAGCGCGCGGCGTCGAGACGCCGCTGCCCTCGGCGCGCGAACGCGGCCTGTGGGTGCAGACGCTGGGCAGCGGCGGCCGCTCGCCCAGCGACGGCAACGGGCCGTCCTCGAACTACTCCGGCAACGGCTTCGTGCTGGGCTTCGACCAGCCGGTGGACGCGCGCTGGCTGGCCGGCGGCGCCGTGGGCTACAGCCGCACGCAATGGGACGCGAGCACGAACGGCCTGGCGCCGGCTTCGGGCACCATCGAGTCGCCGCAGGCAGGCCTGTACGCGCGCTACGCCAGCGATGCCTGGCGCCTGCGCTTCGACGGCACCTGGTCCGACTACTCCTTCTCCACCGACCGCACCGTGGCCTTCGGCGGCACCAGCGCCACGGCCAACTCCAGCCACCGCGGCCACGAGCTGGGCCTGGCCGCGCAGGCCGAGATGCCGCTGCAAGCCGGCGGCTGGGAACTGCGCCCGCTGGCCGGCGTGCGCCTGGCGCGCCTGCAGGAGGACGGCTTCACCGAAAACGGCGCGGGCGCGGCCAACCTGGCGGTCGATTCGCGCACCACGCAGAACGCCGTGGTCTCCGCCGGCATGCACTTCGTCCGCCTGTTCGAGCAGGACGCCGGCGGGCTCGAGCTGCGCGCGGTGGCTTCGCGGCTGCTGGGCGACAACGACACGCCGGTGGTCGCCACGCTGGCCGGCCAGTCCGCCCGCTTCAGCGCGGACGGCACGCCGCTGCGCCGCGACGCGCTGACCCTAGGCGCCACCGTCTCGGGCCAGTTCTCGCGCAGCATCAGCGGCTATCTCGACGCGGTGTACGAGATGCGCGGCGGCGGGCAGCAGGCGTACCAGTTCACCGCCGGGGTGCGCAAGACCTGGTGATGCGCAGGACAAGCCATCGACTACCATCGATGGTTTTGACCCAATGCATTTCCGGGCCGACATGCACCACGGCGACGAAGCTCATCACCGGCAGCCGGACGTCCTGGCCGCGATCCGCCAGGACTTCGCCAACTCCCACGAATGGTTCGCGCGCGCCATCGTGCTGGCCTTCGCCGCGCTGGCCGGCGCCAGCGTGGTCGGCTTCACCTGGCTGTGCGAGATCGCCTCGCGCCTGTTCACCACGTGGCGCGTCGACTGGCCCTGGCTCCCCTTCCTGCTGACCCCGTCGATCTGTGCGGTGCTCGTGTGGTGCACCACACGCTTCTTCCCCGGCGCGTCCGGCTCGGGCATCCCGCAGGTGATGGTGGCCTTGAACGAAACGGTGGACGCCACCCAGCGCAAGCGCTTCGTCTCGCTGCGGCTGGCGGTCGCCAAGATCGCGATGTGCACGACGGCCCTGCTGGGCGGGCTGGCGATCGGCCGCGAAGGACCATCCGTGCAGGTCGCGGCCGGCGTGATGCTGCATGCGCGGCGCTGGCTGCCGCGCAAGGCCAGCATCGGCCCGCAGGCGCTGCTGGTCGCCGGCGGCGCCGCGGGCATCGCGGCCGCCTTCAACGCGCCCCTGGCCGGCATCATGTTCGGCATCGAGGAGCTGACGCGCCGCTTCGAGGCCCGCACCAGTGGGCTGGTGATCTCGGCCATCGTGCTGGCCGGCCTGATTGCCGTGTCCGTGTTCGGCAACTCCACCTATTTCGGCGTGATCTACGTGCCGCAGCTGCAGGCGTCCTTCGCCGGCCCGGCGCTGCTGGTGGTGCTGGGCAGCGGGCTGCTGGGCGGCCTCTTCTCGCGGCTGCTGCACGCTTCGCTGGTCGGCGGCCAGGCCGACCGTTTCAGCCGCTGGCGTGCTTCGCATCCGGTGGTCTTCGCCGCCGCCTGCGGCCTGGCCATCGCCGTCGTCGGCTGGGCCAGCGGCGGCTCCACCTTCGGCAGCGGCTATTCGTCCACCCGCCACCTGCTGGAGGGGCACCCGGACATGCCGGTGCTGTACGTGACGCTGCGCCTGGTCGCCACCTGGCTCGCGCTGTGGTCTGGCGTGCCGGGCGGGCTGTTCGCGCCGTCGCTGGCCATCGGCGCGGGAATCGGGGCCGACGTGGCGCTGCTGGTCGGCTGGGACGCCCAGGCGCCGGCGCTGATCGCGCTGGGCATGGCCGGCTTCCTGGCGGCGGTGACGCAGGCGCCGATCACTGCCTTCATCATCGTGATGGAAATGGTGGACGGCCACGCCATGGTGCTGAGCCTGATGGCGGCGGCGCTGGGGGCGAGCCTGCTGGCACGTTGGCTGGCGGCGCCGCTCTATGGGGCGCTGGCGGCGGCGCAGCTGGCGAAGTTGAAGGCTTCCTCCCGGGCGTGACCAAGGGAGCCGCATCACCGGTGATGCGCGGGGGTTTGCAGCGCCAGGTCGTATTCGACCGTGATCGGCGCGTGGTCCGAAAAGCGCTCGGTCTTGTAGATGGCCTCGGTGCGGGCCAGTTCCGCCAGGCCGGGCGTGGCCAGGCGGTAGCAGGTCGCTCGGAATACCGGCATTGCTCTGGATGCTCGTTGGCGGGTGCGGTGAAGCCGCATACTACCTCCCCGAGGGAGAAGCTTTTGATCCACGCAATGAGCCCAGCAGGTTCCGCGGCGCGGCGCGGGCCGCCCGGATGAAGAGGCTGGATGAACACTCCCGACTGGCTGCTGGTGCTGGGGCTGCTGTTGCTGGCGATGGTGCTGGTCAACAGTACGTTGCACCGTCTGCCTCTCACCAGTCCCATGGTGTACCTGGCCGCCGGGTGGCTGCTGGGTCCGTCCGTCCTAGGGGCTCTGCGACCCGATCCCTTCCTGCACGCGACCATGCTCGGGAACATCGCCGAGTTGGGCCTGCTCGTCTCGCTCTTCGCCGTCGGCCTGCAACTGAGGGTCCGCCTAGGGGACAGGCGTTGGCGGCTTCCCTTCAAGCTCGCCTTCGTGTCGCTGGGCGTAATCGTCGCGCTGGTGGCGGCGGTGGGCATCTTCGCCCTCGGCCTGCCTCCGGGCCTGGCCATCGTGCTCGGCGCCATCCTGGCACCTACCGATCCCGTGCTCGCTTCCGCGTTGCAGCCGCAGGAGGGGTCGGACGAACAGCCGGTGAGCTTCACGCTCGCCGCCGAGGGCGCGCTCAACGACGGCGCATCGTACCCGTTCGTAATCCTGGGCCTGGCCCTGGCCGGCCTGATCGACCGGCCGCTGCTCGAATGGGCCTTGGTGGACTTTGCGTGGGCGACCGCGGGTGGGCTCGGGATCGGCTTCGCGCTGGGCGCGACGGTGGGCCGGTGCGTCGTGGTCCTGCGCGGCCGGTACGGCCGGGCTCTCGGCCTGGACGTGTTCCTCGGGCTCGGGCTTATCGGGACGGCCTACGGGCTGGCGCACCTGTGCGCCGCGTCCGGTTTCCTGGCGGTCTTCGCGGCCGGCCTGGCGCTGGGACGCGTGCGGGAGCGGCCGGCACCGGGCTCCGCCGACCTCGAGGCGCCCTTGACCTCTGCCGGCCATTCGTACACGACCCTGGCCCAACACTCACATCACGCCAGCGCCACGATGCGGGCCTCGGTCGAGGATTTCAACGAGCAGATGGAGAAGATCTCGGAAATGGGCCTCGTGCTTCTGGTCGGGGCGATGCTGCCCTATGCGCCGTTCACGTGGACCACATGCTGGTTCGTCCCCTTGCTGCTCCTGGTGCTGCGGCCCTTGTCGGTGCTGCCGTCCTATGTGGGGGAAGGAGCGGCCGTCCGGCAACTCGCTCTCGCCGGCTGGTTCGGCATCCGCGGCATCGGGTCGCTCTTCTACCTGTTGCTGGTGGTGCGCATGGGTGTGACCAGACCCGAGGCCGGGACACTGCTGTCGCTCACCCTCTGGACCATCGCCGCATCCATCCTGTTGCACGGGCTGAGCGCCCGCCCGCTGATGCGCTGGGCTCTCGGGGGCCCCGGCGTGCGCAGGCCCGGCGACTGAGCGCGAGCCGCCGGCCGGCAACTCATTGTGCCTAGCCACCGCTGCAGCAGCGGAAAGCGCACACTGGGGGATGGAGCGGCATCGCCCGCGCCGTCACTTCGACCTGCCCGCAGTTCAACCTGTTCACCCGCCATGATCCGTCTCCAACTGCAGGTGGACCTCGCCTACGAGATCGCCGACCCGGCCGGCACCGACTTCATCTTCAACGTCCATGCGGCCCGCACCGCGCATCAGACGGTCGAGAGTGAACAGCTGGTCCTGAGCCAGGACCTGACGCCCGACATCGCCACCGATGCCGGGACCGGAACCCGCTTCATGCGCCTGCATGCGTGGCCCGGCCCGCTGCACCTGAGCTACGCCGCCACCCTCGACATCGCGCACCATCGCGCCCAACCCGACACGCTGAACGAGGTTCCCGTGCGCTGCCTGCCGCTGGAGGTACTTCCCTACGTGTATCCCAGCCGCTATTGCCAGTCCGACCGCCTGCTGGGACTGGCATCCCGCAACTTCGGGCGGCTCTGGCAAGGCTACAGCCGCATCCTGGCGGTCCAGCACTGGGTGCAGGAGCAAGTCGCGTTCGCCTCCGAGACCAGCAACAGCAACACTTCGGCTGTCGACACGCTGGTCGAGCGGGTCGGCGTCTGCCGCGACTTCGCCCACCTGATGATCGCGATGTGCCGCGCACTGAACATCCCGGCGCGCATCGCGACCGGCACCGACTACGGCGCCGATCCGGCGCTGGGCCCGCCGGACTACCACGCCTACGTGGAGGTCTACCTCGGTGACCGCTGGTACGTGTTCGATGCCTCGGGCACGGGAATCCCGATGGGGTTCCTGCGCTTCGGCACCGGGAGGGACGCCGCGGATGTGGCGTTCGCGACGATCTTCGGTGACGTCGCCCCGGCGACGCCCGCCATCAGCGTGCACGCCCTCGAAGGTCCTGGACTGGAACTGCCCCACCATTGCCGCGAGGCGTTGTCGACGGCCGCCGCATCGCCCGGCCCGGTGTCGGGCTGTGCTTCGTTCGGCGGGCAAGCCGATGCCGCGATGGCAACGCGCCCGCTCCTCGTGCAGGCCCCGCGCTAGGAGCCGCTCCCTGTCCCACGGATCGCGTCGCCATGCGCCCACATCCGGCGCGGACGAAAGGGGGAGCATGGGAACTTGTCCAAGGAGCTCGCCATGACCAACGCCCGCCCTCTGCCTCCGCCCGCCAAGGGCAACAGGAATCCACACGAAGTCAGCGGCGACGAGTCGCGCCCCGCGCAGACGCACGACGATCTCACCCGGGGAGGCGGCCACCGCAGCGGCTCGCGCGGTGCCGGCACGCTCGAGGACGCGGCTGGTAAGCGCGCGCCACACGAAGGTCCGGAGGGGCCGGCGGCGGCTGGCCGCTGAGGGTCGGCGTCCCGGGCCTCAGCGTCATCGCGGCGGCGGGGCGCGACGCGCAAGCTCACGCGCCGCCCCCGCCTTCGCGCGAAGGTGGCGTGCGCGGCAGCCGGACGGAAAAGGTGGTGCCCTCGTCATCGGACCGCACCGTCACGGAGCCTCCGTGCGCGACGGCAATCTCCCGGGTGATGTAGAGCCCCAGGCCGAGGCCGGAGGAGCCCGCGCGGCGCTCGCGCGCGCCGCCGGCCGTCTGCCGCAGGGGAACGAACAGGTTCTGCTGGGCCTCGGCGGGAATCGGGGCACCCTTGTTGTGGACCTGCACGGTGACGGCCGTGTCAGCTCCGGTGACCGTGACGCTGACCGGTTGCGCGGCGCCGTGCTGGACGGCATTGGCAACGAGGTTCGCCAGCATCTGCCCGACGCGCGCCGCGTCCCAGTGTCCGGTGATCGTGCCTTCGCAGGCCAGGTCGATGCGGGCTTCGGGGTGGACCGTCGCCACCTCGGCGACGATCTGCCTGGCGATCTCCCCGAGGTCCGCCGGCGCGGTCATAAGGGGCAGCGTCTCCCCGAGCGCCGTCCGGGTGAATTCCAGGATGTCCCTGACCATGCCGGTCATCCGTTCGGCGGAGGTGAGGATCCGCGCCACCGACTTCGTCTGGGCGCCGTCCAGCGTATCGGTGCGAAGCAGGTAGCTGGCACTCATGTGGATCACGCCCAGCGGCGTTCGCAGGTCGTGTCCCAGCACCCCCAGCAGGAGATTCCGCGAATCGTCCACCTTGCGGGAGTACAGCGACGTCGACTCCGACAGAGCCTGGTCCATCGCTTCGCCGAAACGCGTGAGTTCATCCAGGTCTTCGGCCCGCACCGGCGGCAGCTGCCCGGCCCACCGGCGGATCACGGAAGCGCGCAACGCCCTGAATTCGGAGACCAGCTGCGGAAGCGAGAAGCCTTGCTGGAAGCGCTGGGCTGCGTGCTTCCGCGCGGTGCGCGTGATGTCGGGTGAACTGTCCGCGCTTGTCCCCGTCGACTTGTCGTGCGGCGCCCCGGCCTCCCGGGAGCTTCCGACGTCCGCGACGATCGCCAGCAGCAGGAGTTTCGCATGGTCTGCCAGCTGCTCGGGCGTCATCGCCTGCGATGCGACCTCCTTGCCGCGGGCGAACTCAACCCATTCGTCGACGATGCTCTCGATTTCATCGATCGCAACCTGAGCTAAGTTCATAGCAGCGCCTGGCCATTCTTCGGATCGACGATCCGGCCATGATTCCACAGATCACGCTCCTTGGGCTTGCTCCACCCGCCATCGGCACGACACGGCAGAGCCGGGAACAAAGTTGCTTCGCAAGGGCTTGCAACCGCCCGCGATGCGTCAATATGGTCATGACGCGGTGCAGCAAAGACCAAGGAACGTGATGTCCATCTCCCTCGATGAAATGAAGAAGGCGACCCAGCTCACCCGTGAAGGCCGGCTGCTGGAAGCCACCCGCATCCTGCGGCGGGCCCTGGAGGTGCCGGCAGAAGCGCCAGCCCAGGCCCCCACGGAAGGCGCGCGCGGGACGCGCCAGCGTGGCGAGAAGATCACGGACGTGGCGTTCCGGGAGCTGCCTGCGCAGACGCACGAGAGGCCGCGCAGCCTCGTGCCGTACCTCGACCGCGCGGGAGCCCCGCAAGGAAACTTCAGGCCGGCGACGTTCGAGGCGCACCGATTCGCCTCGAACCGTCGGACCTACGCATACCGGCTCTACCTGCCACCAAGGACAGACGACAGGCTGCTGCCGGTGATCGTCATGCTGCACGGGTGCACGCAGGACGCCGCCGATTTCGCCACGGGCACGGCGATGAACGAGCTGGCGGCACAGCGCGGATGCATCGTCGTCTACCCCGAGCAGCTGGCACGCTCGAACCGCATGCGCTGCTGGAACTGGTTCGAACCATCGCACCAGCAACTCGGGCGCGGCGAGCCGGCGATGATCGCAGGGCTCGCGGCCGACGTGGTGCAGCGATGCCAGGGCGATCCGCGGCGCGTGTATGTGGCCGGGTTGTCCGCGGGCGGCGCCATGGCGGCGCTCGTTGCGCAGCTCTATCCGGACACGTTCGCCGCAGTGGGGGTGCACTCGGGCCTGCCCGCGGGCGCCGCGAGGGACGTCCCCTCCGCCCATGCGGCGATGCGCAGGCCGGCACGCACGGCGGCGACCGGCGCCACATCGGCAGCCGTCGTCCCCACGATCGTGTTCCATGGCGGTTCGGACCGCACCGTGCATCCGGACAATGGCCGCCGGCTCATCGCCGAGGCGCTTGCGCGTGCGAGTTCCTCGGGCATCCCATTGCTGCCGCGGGAGCAGACCGTCACGGTAGCCGGCCGCACCGTGCGCCGCACCGCCTACCACGACCCGCTGGGCGTGCCTCGCATCGAGCACTGGGACCTCCCCGGCGGCTCACACGCCTGGTCGGGCGGGCGCGCGGCCGGGACGTTTACCGACCCTTCGGGCCCGAGCGCATCCGCCGCCATGATCGACTTCTTCCTCGCGCAACAGCTGCCGCCGGACGCGCCACCGCCGACCTGAGAGACGATTCGATGGCCTGCGCCTGCCCAGGAAGCTGCGAGCCTATTTCCTCGTGCCGCGGTTCCGGAACAGGGGCCGAAGCGCCACGAAGACCGCCGCGGCACCCACGGCGGCGCCGGCGCCGGGGCGCCAGAGCACGCCGAGCGCAAAAGCGATCGACGCCAGCGCGATTGCAAGGCTCAAATGCTTTTCCCAGGGGCGGTTCATGCGGGAAGGGTCTTTGCGCTCTGTCGGGCATGGACGGGCCGACCAGGAGTCTCCTAGTTCGCGTCGTCGGTCGGCTCGGACGTGCCTGCCACCGCGCCGGGGCGTGCGTGGCGGGCCAGGCGGATCGTGAACACGCAACCGCTGCCGGGCACGTTCCGCACTGTCAGGTTGCCTCCGGCGCCCTCCACGTTCGCCCGCGCGATGCACAGCCCCAGGCCCAGACCGCTCTTGTCCTGCGGCCCGCGGGAAAACGGCCGGAACATGGACTCCGAAAAGCCGGGAGCCAGACCTCCGCAGTGGTCCGCAACTTCGATCAGAACGCCGCCGTCATCGCTCGCGAACGCGTTCAGGGAGACTTCCGTCTGCGGGCGGGTGAACTTGAAGGCGTTCTGCAGCAGGTTCATCAGCGCGCCCATGAGAATCTGGCGTTCCCCCTCGACTTCGAGTCCGGGGTCGATCTCCCTCACCGTGAACGAACAGCCTCGCGCATCGGCGTCCAGCATGGCCGCACTTCCAGCATCGGCTATGAACTCCGCGACGAAGAAGACAACTGGCTCCCGCGAAAGATGCGCGTCAACGCGAACCTCGTCGAGCGCATGCTTCACGAGGGCCGCCAGCGCTTCCAGGCTGCGCTTCAACACTCCGCCCGTTGCTCCCGTGACGGGCAACTGGCCGCTTTCGAGCGCCGTGAAGGCAAGCCTGCCGCTCAGCAACGAGTTTCGAAGCTCGTGCAGAAGGAAACCGAGCCGCTCGTTCGACTCCGTTGCGGCCCGGAGGGACTGGGCAGCATCGCGCTGGGCGCTGAAGGCCGTCACGGCGTCGGCAATAGCGTTGTCCAGGCAGCGGTTGAGGGTCCGGAATTCGCCGACGCTGAAAGGCGCATCCCGCTCCACGGCAAGATCCGTGATGGCCTGGCACAGGTCTCCGTAGTCGTGGACGACCTGGTCCACCGTGTACCCGAGCTCCAGCAGTTGCCTTCCATGCAAGGCGGCAGCGGCGCCCATCTCGGAGGGATCGCTCGACCAGCCACCCGAGGCACCGGAAATCCTGAGACTCTCGGCGGGGCGGTCCGCCTTCTCTGCTTCCAGGGTCCGGATCAACTGATCCAGGAACATGGGAACACCGTTCTTCAGTTGCTCCGGAGTGGCGGCACGAAGCGGGCGCTGGGCGACCTTTGCCTTGCAGCTTTCGCAGAGTTGCTCGCGGTTGTGGATGAGGAATTCTTCCATGGTGAGTTCCACGCCCGACTGGATCCACCGGACGGCTGACGCCAGTGTGCGCCTTTTCCCACCGCTGAGCGCGTGCCGGCCCCCTGCGCCCTGCAACGCATTCCGTTGCCGGTGGCCTCGGTACCGCCGGGGCGACGCTCACAGGAGCCATTCGTACTGGATCGTGAGCGGAGCATGGTCGCTGAAACGCGCGGCCTTGTAGATGTCGGCTGTCCGCGCAGTGCGCGCGAGCCCTGCGGTCGCGATCTGGTAGTCCAGCCGCCAGCCCACGTTCTTGGCGTAGGCCTGGCCGCGGTTGCTCCACCACGTGTAGCAGGCGTCGGTGGTGTCCGGCTGCAGGCGACGATAAACGTCGACCAGGCCCGTTTCGGATAACAGTTTTGTCATCCAGGCCCGTTCCTCGGGCAGGAAACCACTGTTCTTCTGGTTGCCCTTCCAGTTCTTCAGGTCCTGCTGCTGGTGGGCGATGTTGATGTCGCCGCACAGCACGAATTCACGGTTCTTCTTGAGGGCGATCAGGTACGGGTCGAACTCGTCCAGGAAGCGGAACTTGGCCGCCTGCCGCTCCTCGCCGGACGAGCCGCTGGGGAAATAGCAGCTGATGATCGACAACTTTCGTGCCGGCGTGTCGAAGCGCAGCTCCACGTAACGGCCTTCGGCGTCGAACTCGCCCGAGCCGAAGCCGACGATCACGTCGCTGGGCTCGTGCTTCGTGAAGGCGCCGACCCCGGAATAACCCTTCTTCTCGGCGAAGTGGAAGTGGCCCTTCAGGCCGGCCAGGACGTCGTGCTTGCCCTGCACGTCGGCCGCCTGCGCCTTGACTTCCTGCACGCAAATACAATCGGGTTGCGTCTTGTGAAGCCAGCCTTCGACGCCCTTGCTGGCCGCCGAGCGGATGCCGTTGAGGTTCAGGCTGGTGAGTTTGAACAAGGATTTTCCCATGGTGAAGGATGGCAGCCAGGACGCCCTGGCGCAGGAATTCGTTGGCTTCGCGGTGGAGGCCGGGGTGCTGCGCTTCGGCGAATTCAAGACCAAGGCAGGCCGGCTTTCGCCCTATTTCTTCAACGCCGGCCTGTTCGACGACGGCGCCAAGCTCGGGCGGCTGGCCCGATTCTATGCACAGCGCATCCTGGCGTCCGGCATCGAGTTCGACATGCTGTTCGGCCCGGCCTACAAGGGCATCCCGCTGGCCGCGACCGTCGCCGTCGAACTGGCCCGCCTGGGCCGCAATGTTCCGTTCGCCTACAACCGCAAGGAAGCCAAGGACCACGGCGAAGGCGGCACCCTGGTCGGCGCGCCGGTGCAAGGCAAGGTGCTGATCGTCGACGACGTCATGTCCGCCGGCACGGCCGCCCGCGAGTCCATCGCCTTGATCCAGGCCGCGGGCGCCACGCCGCATGCCGTGGCCATCGCACTGGACCGGCAGGAGAAGGCGACCGAGAACGGGCAGGACGTGCCCTGGTCCGCCGTGCAATATGTCCGTGAAAGATTGGGCATGCAGGTCTGCACCATCGCGAAGCTGGAAGACCTGCTGGCCTACCTGGGGGCCAACGGCGCGGAACTGGGCACGCATCATGCAAAGGTGCTGGCATACCGGGACCGTTACGGGGCCGGCTGAAGCAAGGGGGAGAACGTCGATGGGTGCTTGGAAGCAGGCCGCGCTGGCGGCCGGACTGGTTGCGGTGCTGGGCGCGGCCCACGCCCAGGGCATCTACACCTGCATCGACGCGAAGGGCAAGCGGATCACGTCGGACCGCTACATCGCCGACTGCAGCGACCGGGAGCAGAAGCTGCTGAACAACTCGGGCACGGTCCGCCAGGTCGTGCCGCCCACGTGGACGAACGAGGAGCGGGAAGCGCGCGAGGCGCAGGAGCGCAAGAAGGCCGACGAGCTGCAGCGCCAAGCCGAGGAAAAGCGCGTGTTGCGCGCACTGGCCCTGCGCTACCCGAATCGGGGCATCCACGACGGCGAACGCGCGAAGGCGCTGCGTTCCATCGACGAGGCGACCCAGGTGGCCGAGCAGCGCGTGACCACGCTGCAGAAGGAGCGCACGCAGCTGCTGCAGGAGAAGGAGTTCTACAACAAGAACCCCTCCAAGATGCCGGGCCTGCTGCGGCGCCAGCTGGAGGAGAACGACAGCCAGACCGCTTCGCAGCGGCGCTTCATTGCCGGCCAGGACGAAGAAAAAGCGCGCGTGAACGCGCGCTTCGACGATGAACTGGCCAAGCTGAAACCCGTGTGGGCCGCGCAGGCCGGGGTCGCGGCAGCGGCGAGTTCGACGCCGGCGAAACCCTGACGCCGTCGCGGCTGCAGCCGTGCAGGGTGCACAGCTTCGCTGCGCACCGCCCGCTCAGGCCCCTAGCTTCTTCCGCAGCATGTCGCCGACCTGCTGCGGGTTCGCCTTGCCCTTGCTCGCCTTCATGGCCTGGCCCACGAGGGCGTTGAAGGCCTTGTCCTTGCCGGCGCGGACCTGTTCGACGTTGGCGGCGTTGGCGGCGATCACCTCGTCGATGATCTTCTCCAGCGCGCCGCTGTCGTTCATCTGCTTCAGGCCCTTGGCCTCGATGACCGCATCGACCTCGCTCCCCTCGCCATTCCACAGCGCATCGAACACCTGGCGCGCGGCGTTGTTCGATACCGTGCCGTCCTGGATGCGCTGGATCAGCTTGCCCAGGGTGGCGGCCTGCACCGGCGCCTGCTCGATGGCGATGTCGGCGGCATTCAGTCGCTTCGACACCTCGCCCATGATCCAGTTGCTGGCCAGCTTCGCCTGGCCGCTGGCCTTCGCGGCTTCCTCGAAGTAGCTGCCCATCGCCTTGCTCTGCGTCAGCGTCGTGGCGTCATATTCGGGCAGGCCGAAGTCGGCGACGAAGCGCGCCGCCATCACGCGCGGCAGCTCCGGCATCTCGCCCTTCACCCGCTCGACCCAGTCGGAAGCGATCACCAGCGGCGGCAGGTCCGGGTCCGGGAAGTAGCGGTAGTCGGCCGCGTCTTCCTTGGTTCGCATCGCTCGCGTCTCGCCCGTGTCGGGATCGAACAGCACCGTGGCCTGCACGATCTCGTGGCCATCCTCGATCTGCTCGATCTGCCAGCGCACCTCGAAGTCGATGGCTTCCTTCATGAACTTGAAGGAGTTCAGGTTCTTGATCTCGCGCCGCGTGCCATAAGGCGAGCCGGGCTTGCGCACCGACACGTTGGCGTCGCAGCGGAAGCTGCCTTCCTGCATGTTGCCGTCACAGATGCCGATCCAGGTGACGATCTTGTGCAGTTCCTTCGCGTACGCCACCGCCTCGTCGGACGAGCGCATGTCGGGCTCTGTCACGATCTCCAGCAGCGGCGTGCCGGCGCGGTTCAGGTCGATGCCGGACTGGCCGATGAAGTCCTCGTGCAGCGATTTGCCCGCGTCTTCCTCGAGGTGGGCGCGCACCAGGCGCACCGACTTCTTCTCGTCGCCCAGGTAGAACTCCACGTTGCCGCCCTGCACCACCGGGATCTCGAACTGCGAGATCTGGTAGCCCTTGGGCAGGTCCGGGTAGAAGTAGTTCTTGCGCGCGAAGATGCTGCGCGGCGCCACGTGCGCGCCGATCGCCAGGCCGAAGCGGATGGCGCGTTCGACCGCGCCCTTGTTCATCACGGGCAAGGTGCCGGGCAGCGCCAGGTCCACCGGCGAAGCCTGCGTGTTGGGCTCGGCGCCGAACTGCGTCGGCGCGCGGCTGAAGATCTTGCTGTCGGTGGACAGCTGGGTGTGCGTCTCGAAGCCGATGACGACTTCGTAGCCTTGGACGAGCTTGCTCATTTAAAAGCCTTCCGGCTGGCGCAGGTGGTGGTCGGTGGCCTGCTGGAACTTGTGGGCCGCGTTCAAGAGACGCCCTTCCTGCAAGTAGTTGCCGATCAACTGCAGGCCCACGGGCATGCCGCCGACGCCGAAGCCCGCGGGGATGCTCATGCCCGGCAGTCCCGCCAGCGAACCGGGCAGCGTGAAGATGTCGGCCAGGTAGTCGGCCAGCGGGTCGTTGCCGTGCTCGCCCAGCTTCCAGGCGACGCTGGGCGCCACCGGGCCGGCGATCAGGTCGCACTGCTTGAAGGCCTGCTGGAAATCGTCGGCGATCATGCGGCGGATCTTCTGCGCCTGCAGGTAGTAGGCGTCGTAGTAGCCGTGCGAAAGCACGTAGGTGCCGATCATGATGCGGCGCTTCACTTCGTCGCCGAAGCCTTCGGCCCGCGTCTTCTTGTACATGTCCAGCAGGTCGCCGTACTGCCTGGCGCGGTGGCCGAACTTGACGCCGTCGAAGCGCGACAGGTTCGAGCTCGCCTCGGCCGGGGCGATGATGTAGTACACGGGGATCGCGAGCTCGGTGCGAGGCAGCGAGACTTCGACGATGCGGGCGCCGAGCGCCTCGTACTGTTTCAGCGCTCCTTCGAGGGCGGAGCGGACGTCGTCCGACAGGCCGGGACCGAAGAATTCCTTCGGCACGCCGATCCGCAGGCCGGCGACGGAGCCATCGAGCCCGCGCGTGAAATCTTCCGCCGGCACGTCCAGCGAAGTGGAGTCGCGGTCCAGGTCCGGGCCGCACAGCGCCGACAGCAGCAGCGCGCAGTCTTCGGCCGTGCGCGCCATCGGGCCGGCCTGGTCCAGGCTGGAAGCGAAGGCGATCATCCCGTAGCGCGAGGCGCGGCCGTAGGTCGGCTTGATGCCGGTGATGCCGCAGAAGCTGGCCGGCTGGCGGATGGAGCCGCCGGTGTCGGTGCCGGTCACGGCCGGCGCCAGGCGCGCCGCCACGGCGACCGCGCTGCCGCCCGAGGAGCCGCCGGGGATGCGGCTCTTGTCCCAGGGGTTCTTCACCACCTGGTAAGCGGAGTTCTCGTTGGACGAGCCCATGGCGAACTCGTCGCAATTGAGCTTGCCCAGGCTCACCGCGCCGGCCTCGGCCAGCTTGCTGACCACGGTGGCATCGAAGGGCGAGCGGTAGGCCTCCAGCATCTTCGAGCCGGCGGTGCTGGGGAAATCCTGGGTGACGAAGATGTCCTTGTGGGCGATCGGCACGCCCAGCAGCGGCGCGGCCTCGCCGGCGGCGATGCGCGCGTCGGCGGCCCGTGCCTGGGCCAGGGTCGCGTCCTCATTGGTCGCCAGGAAGGCGCCCAGGTCGGCCTGGGCCTTCACCCGGCCCAGGAAATGGCCGGCGGCCTCGACCGCGGAAACTTCCCTGGCCTTCAGCTTCTGCGCCAGCTGGGCGACGGTCAGGTCGTGCAACTGCGTCATTCGATCACCTTTGGCACCAGGAACAAGCCGCGTTCGATGGCGGGCGCGCTTTGCTGGTTGGCTTCGCGGTCGATGGCGGGGTTCGCCACGTCCTCGCGCAGCCGCAGTGCGACTTCCTGCACGGTTGCCACCGGATGCGGCAACGGTTCGACACCGGTGGTGTCGACGGCGCGCATCTTTTCCACGATGTCGAAGAAGCCGTTGATCTGGGAGAGCATGCGCTCGCTCTCCTGCGGAGTCAGCTCCAGCCGTGCTAAGTTCGCGATCCGGCTGATGTCTTGGGAATTCAGGGACATGGTTCGTGGCGGGCGGCCTGCGCCCTAACAAGGTGTAACCAAGCGCATTGCCGCGCTGGCTGTCGAGCATAGGGGATCGGGTATTATCCCGCCTTCGGCGACGGTGCTCCGCCGCCTGGTGCAACGGCCGCGCAAAGCGGCCGCTTTCACAGAAGAAACGAGGATTCCCCCAAATGTTCGGAGCATTCCGACGCTACCTGTCCACCGACCTGGCCATCGACCTGGGCACGGCCAACACCCTGATCTTCGTTCGCGACAAAGGCATCGTGCTGGACGAGCCCTCCGTGGTGGCGATCCGCCACGAAGGCGGCCCCCAAGGCAAGAAGTCGATCCAGGCGGTCGGCCATGAAGCCAAAGCCATGCTGGGCAAGGTGCCCGGCAACATCGAAGCCATCCGGCCGATGAAGGACGGCGTGATCGCCGACTTCACCGTGACCGAGCAGATGCTCAAGCAGTTCATCAAGATGGTCCACCCCCGGTCCGTCCTGAAGCCCAGCCCGCGCATCATCATCTGCGTGCCCTGCGGCTCCACCCAGGTGGAACGCCGGGCCATCCGCGAATCGGCGCTCGGCGCCGGCGCGTCGGAGGTCTACCTGATCGAGGAACCCATGGCCGCGGCCATCGGCGCCGGCCTGCCGGTGTCCGAAGCTTCGGGCTCCATGGTCGTCGACATCGGCGGCGGCACCACGGAAGTGGGCGTCATCTCGCTGGGCGGCATGGTCTACAAGGGCTCCGTGCGCGTCGGCGGCGACAAGTTCGACGAAGCCATCATCAGCTACATCCGCCGCAACTACGGCATGCTGATCGGCGAGCCCACCGCCGAAAGCATCAAGAAGCAGATCGGCTCCGCCTTCCCCGGCAGCGAGGTGAAGGAAATGGAAGTGAAGGGCCGCAACCTCTCCGAGGGCGTGCCGCGCAGCTTCACCATCAGCTCCAACGAGATCCTGGAAGCGCTGACCGACCCGTTGAACAACATCGTGTCGGCCGTCAAGAACGCGCTGGAACAGACCCCGCCGGAACTGGGCGCCGACATCGCCGAACGCGGCATGATGCTCACCGGCGGCGGCGCGCTGCTGCGCGACCTGGACCGCCTGCTCGCCGAGGAAACCGGCCTGCCGGTGCTGGTGGCCGAAGATCCCCTGACCTGCGTCGTGCGAGGCTGCGGCATCGCGCTGGAACGCATGGAACGGCTGGGTTCGATCTTCACGTCCGAATGACGGAATGACGCGCTTCGCGCGTCATGACACGCCGGCTGCGGCTGGCATGACAATACGATCCATGTCATTTCGTCATTGAGCGAAGCGAAGTCATTCCGTCATGCCTCTCGGCACCCTCGACCGAACCCCACCGCCGTTTTTCAAGCAGGGCCCGTCAGCGCTTTCCAAGCTGATGGTGTGCAGCGCACTGGCGCTGTTCCTGATGGTCGCGGACGCCCGCTTCAAGATCACGCAGCCGGTGCGGTCCGCGGTCGCCCTCGTGGTGTTCCCGGCGCAGTGGCTGGCCATGCGGCCGGTGCTGGCCGTGCGCTATGTCGGCGACTACTTCTCCGGGCTGCACCAGGCCAAGGTCGATGAAGAGGAAGCCCGGCGCAAGCTGATCCTGCAGGCGCAGCGCGCCAACCAGGTGGAGCAGCTCACCATCGAGAACGCGCAACTGCGCAAGCTCCTGGGCCTGCGCGAGCGCCTGACCACGCCCTCCACCGCGGCCGAAGTGCTCTATGACGCCGCCGATCCGTACACCCGCAAGGTGATCATCGACAAGGGCGTGATGGCCGGCATCGAGGCCGGTTCGCCGGTGATCGACGAATCCGGCGTCCTGGGCCAGGTGACGCGGGTGCATCCCCTGATCAGCGAAGTGACGCTGGTGACCGACCGCGAACAGGCGGTGCCGATCATCAACACCCGCACCGGCGCCCGCGGCATCGCTTACGGCGACGCCGGCGCGCATGGCAGCGGCGGCCTGGAACTGCGCTACATGGCCGCCAACGCGGACGTGCAGGAGGGCGACCTGCTCACCACCAGCGGCGTGGACGGCGTCTACCCGCCCGGCATCCCGGTGGGCAAGGTGCAGAAGGTGGAGCGGCGGCCCGATTCGGCTTTCGCCCGCATCTCCTGCCAGCCGCAGGCGCTGGTAGATGGCGCGCGGCACGTGATGGTGCTGAAGCCCTTGCTGAACCAGATCCCGCCGCGGCCGCAGCCCGAGGACGCCCCGCCGACGGCGCCGGGCAAGCGCAGCGCGCTGCAAAAGGGAGCCGCCAAGCCATGATCATGCGCCAGGGCCAGCAGCTGCTGCTGCCGGCCAACCCGCTCTTCATCTGGTTCAGCCTCATCGTGGCGATGATGCTGAACATGCTGCCGGTGGGCCGCATCCCCTGGATGCCGGACTTCCTGGCGGTCGTCATCGTGTTCTGGAGCGTCCACCAGCCGCTGCGCGTGGGCGTGGTCGCCGCCTTCCTGTTCGGGCTGGCCATCGACGTCCACCAGGCCTCACTGCTGGGCCAGCATGCGCTGGCCTACACCACGCTGAGCTTCTTCGCGATCACCATCCACCGCCGGCTGCTGTGGTTCACGGTGCCGTCGCAGGCGCTGCAGGTGCTGCCGCTGTTCGTGGCCGCCCACGCGATCGAGATCGCCATCCGGATGCTGGCGGGCGGCAGCTACCCGGGCCCGACCCTGCTGCTGGCACCTGTGCTGGAAGCCGCACTTTGGCCGGTAGTGAGCGTGCTCTTACTCCTGCCGCAGCGCAGGGCACCGGATCCCGATGAAAATCGGCCGCTGTGACTGAACTGAGAAATGTCGAACAGGACCTGTCCCGCTTCCGCGGCCGGGTCCTGGTGGCGAGCGCCGCGGTGCTCGTCTGCTTCGTGCTGCTGGTCTCGCGCCTGGTCTACCTGCAGGTCGTCCGCCACCAGGACCTCGACGAGCAGGCTGAAGCCAACCGCACGGCCATCGTGCCGATCGTGCCGAACCGAGGCCTCATCCTGGACCGCAACGGCGTCGTCCTGGCCACCAACTATTCCGCCTACACGCTGGAGATCACGCCCTCGAAGGTGAACCAGGCGCTGGACCCGCTGATCGACCAGCTGGGCCAGGTGATCGAGATCCAGACGCGCGACCGCCGCCGCTTCAAGAAGCTGCTGGAGGAAAGCAAGAGCATCGACTCGGTGCCGATCCGCACCAAGCTGACGGACGAGGAAGTGGCCCGCTTCGCCGCCCAGCGCTTCCGCTTCCCCGGCGTCGAGATCAAGGCCCGCCTGTTCCGCAGCTACCCCTGGGGCGAACTGGCCAGCCACGCCATCGGTTACATCGGCCGCATCAACCAGGCCGAGAAGAAGCAGATGGATGACTGGCCCGACGACGAGCAGTCCAACTATCGGGGCACGGAATACATCGGCAAGCTGGGCGTGGAGCAGAGCTTCGAGCAGCAGCTGCACGGCATCACCGGCGTCGAGCAGGTGGAGACCTCGGCTTCCGGCCGCGCCATGCGCAAGCTGGCCAGCACGCCGGCGACGCCGGGCAACACGGTGCGGCTGTCGCTGGACATCAAGCTGCAGAAGCTGGTGGAAGACCTGTACGGCGACCGCCGCGGCGCGCTGGTGGCGCTGGACCCGCACACCGGCGAAGTGCTGTCCTTCGTCTCCAAGCCCACCTTCGACCCGAACCTGTTCGTCGACGGCATCGACCAGGAAAACTGGCAGGCGCTCAACGAGTCCATCGACAAGCCGCTGCTGAACCGGGCCCTGCGCGGCACCTACCCGCCCGGCTCCACCTTCAAGCCCTACATGGCGCTGGCGGCGCTGGAAACCGGCAAGCGCCGGCCCGAGCAGGCCATCAACGACCCCGGCTTCTTCTGGTTCGGCGGCCACAAGTTCCGCGACGACAAGGAAGGCGGCCACGGCGTGATCGACATGTACCGGTCGATCGTGCTGTCCTGCGACACCTACTACTACCAGCTGGCCAACGACATGGGCGTGGACCTGATCCACGACCAGCTGCAGCAATACGGCTTCGGCGAGATCACCGGCATCGACATCGCCGGCGAGGCCAAGGGCCTGCTGCCGTCCACCGCCTGGAAGCGCGCCGCCTACAAGCGGCCCGAGCAGCAGAAGTGGTACGCCGGCGAGACCATCTCGCTGGGCATCGGCCAGGGCTACAACAACTTCACCATCCTGCAGCTGGCCACCGCCGTCAGCACGCTGGCCAACAACGGCTCGCGCATGAAGCCGCACCTGGTGAAGGAAGTGATCGACGTGGTGAGCAAGAAGGTGGAGCCGGTGCAGCCGCAGCACGTCGGCCGCCTCACCGCCAAGCCGGAGAACGTGGCCATCATCCGCAAGGCGATGGTGGGCGTGAACATCGAGGGCACGTCCGCCGCGGCCTTCAAGGGCGCCGGCTACACCAGCGGCGGCAAGACCGGCACGGCGCAGGTGATCACCATCGCCCAGAACGCGAAGTACAAGGCCAGCGAAGTCGACGAGCGCCATCGCGACCACGCGCTGTTCATCGCCTACGCGCCGGCGGAAGACCCGAAGATCGCCATTGCCATGGTGGTGGAAAACGGGGGCTTCGGCGCCTCGGCCGCCGCGCCGATCGCCCGCCGCGTGTTCGACTATTACCTGCAGGGCCTGTACCCCAGTGACGAGGACATCGCCCTGGTTCGCCAGGGCAAGGCCTCCACCCCGGTCGGCCAGCCGCGCCAGGCCGCCGACGTCGCCTGGCCGCCGGCCGGCGGCGGCGCCACCCCGGGCGCCCCGACCTCGCCGGCCTCGGCCGCGAAGCTGGCCAGCAACGTGCCGCCGGCGCAGGTGCGCACGGTGGCAGCGACGGGGATCCATCCGGCTTTCGCGCAGGCGGTGGCGGCTACTACGCAGCCCGCGGCGCCTCCGGCACCGGCAGCACCCGTGCCTGCGGCTTCGGCCGCAGCCCCGCCGCCGCGCCCGCCCGCCAGGCCGTAGGGTGCCGCAGCTTTGCTGCGCACCGGGCACTACCTC
Source organism: Ramlibacter agri (assembly GCF_012927085.1). NCBI lineage: Bacteria > Pseudomonadati > Pseudomonadota > Betaproteobacteria > Burkholderiales > Comamonadaceae > Ramlibacter > Ramlibacter agri. The sequence goes on from NZ_JABBFX010000006.1 coordinate 139,443, forward strand.
GCGCGGTGCGCAGCGAAGCTACGCACCCTACACGTCAACGGTTACCGGCCATGACGCGAGACGTGCGACAGCAGCCAGCCGCCCACCGCGTCCGGCATCGTCCACACATTCCCCGGCGGGAAGCCGGAAGCGAAGCCCACGTGGCCACCCGAGCGCGGCTGCCAGAGCGTGACGTAGCGCCCCACCTCGCGCGCCTTCGGCAGGCTGTCGGCCGGCACGAAGGGATCGTTGCGCGCGTTCAGCGCCAGCGCCGGCACGCGGATGCGCTCCAGCCGCGGCAGCGCCGAGGCCTGCGTCCAGTAGTCCGTGGTCCCCTTGAAGCCGTGCACCGGCGCCGTGAATACCTGGTCGAATTCGTAGAGGTCGCGCGCGGCCAGCAGCGCGTCGCGGTCGAACAGGCCCGGGTGCTGCGACCACTTCAGCAGCGCCTTGGGCTTCATGGTGCGCAGGAACATGGTTCCGTAGACCATCTTGTTGAAGCCGCGGCCGATGGCACGCCCGCCCGCCGCCAGGTCCAGCGGCGAACAGACCGAAGCCACCGCCGTGACGCTGCGCGCCGCATCCTCCTGCACCTCGCCGGCCCAGCGCATCAGCATGTTGCCGCCCATGGAGATGCCCACCGCCAGGATGGGCCCCGCATGGCGCGCCCGCAACTGCGCCAGGATCCAGCCGATCTCCTCGACGTCGCCCGAGTGGTAGGCGCGCGGCGCCAGGTTGATCTCGCCGCTGCAGCCGCGGAAGTGCGGGACCACATAGGCCAGGCCGTTGCGGGCGGCGAAGTCCGCGAAAGCCTCGGCATAGTGGCTGCGCGAGGAGCCTTCCAGGCCGTGGAACAACACCAGCAGCGTGTCGTTGGTCACCGGCGCCTGCAGCCAGTCGAGGTCGAGGAAATCGCCGTCGGGCGTGAACCAGCGCTCGCGCTGGTAGTCGGGCGCGGGCCCGCGGGTGCGGCGCGCGAACAGCGCCGGCCAGATCGTCTGCAGGTTGCCGCCGGGCAGCCACAAAGGTGCTCGGTAGTCTTGCATCCCCGGCGTCAATGGAGAATGGACGGCGCGTCCGACACTTCCTGGATCTCGCTCGTGGTGCCCGGGCTGGCATGGTGGGCCACCAGGCGCCAACCCTGCGCCGTGCGGTGGTAGACATTGGTGGCGATCACCCACGCCTGGGTCGGGCCCTGCGGCGAGAGCACCTCCACGCGTTCCAGCACGTTGTGCACGCTGCTGCCGACGCACTCCGTCTTGCGCACCCGCTCGGGCCAGGCCCGCACGGCGCCGCCGTTGGAGAACATGGATTCGAAGGTGGCGCGGATCGCGGTCGCGCCCACCACCCGCGGCCCGCCGGGGTGGATGCAGAAGATGTCGTCCTCGTCGGCCCAGCACGCCATCAATTTGTCGATGTCGCCGTTCTGGAGCGCCGCGTAGAACGCTGCTTCGATGTCGTCCGCATCGCCTTCGAGGCTGGCGGCCTGGAGTTTGGACTTGCGCATGGTTGCCGTCAGGGCCATTTTGCCAAGGTTCCGGCCAGCCAGTCGCGCGCCACCTTTTCGGTGTTGTCCTGGCCCGCCAGCCACACCGTTTCCGGGGGCGCCACATGGATGCCCCTTGGCGCCAGGCGCAGCGACGCCGCCAGCAGTTCCGCCACCTTGACGGCGCGCACCGGCTGCTCGTGGCTGGGGACCATGTACCTGAAGATGCCCAGCATCCAGTGCGCCAGGCGGCTCGGGAAGCTGCGGCGCGGGCCGGCGCCGGGCTTCTGCGCCGATCGCAGCAGCAGCACGCGCTCGAAGCCAAGCGAGGCCAGCGCCTGTTCGTCCAGCGTCGCGAGGCCGCGCTTCAGCGCGTCGGGCAACTGGCCCGGCGCATGCGGCAGCACCACGGCCAAGGTGCGCACGCCGCTGGCGAGCAGCCAGCGGGCCAGCGCCAGCAACTGCTCCGGCGCGGGCGTCCACAGCGCGCGTTCGCGCTCGTAGAACATCCGCGGCGGGTCGAACAGCACCACCGCCTCTTCCGCCTGCGTGGCGGGCCAGGTGGCGGGATCGTCGCCGGGCACGACCCGCACCTGCAGGCCGCGCACGCTTTCCACGACGGGTTCGCGCGCCAGCACCTGCGTGTGGGAATAGCGGGTCGAGCCGCCCAGTCGCCGCAGCACCTCGTTGCCCAGCGTGCCGGTGGCGCCGGCGATCACCAGCCGCGGCTTGGTGGCGGAAGAAGAAGAAACGGGGCGCAAGCCCGCGTGCAGCACTTGAAGCGGGTCCTGGCGCATCCCATCTATGCTACCGTTGCCCCGCCCTGATCCAAGGAAGGATGGTTCCACGCATGAAAAGATGGTTCGCGATCCTCGCCTGCGTGCTTGCGCTGTCCGGCTGCGGCTACAACGATTTCCAGCGGCTCGACGAGCAGACCAAGTCCGCCTGGAGCGAAGTGCTCAACCAGTACCAGCGGCGCGCCGACCTCGTACCCAACCTGGTGGCCACGGTCAAGGGCGAAGCCAACTTCGAACAGGACACGCTGACCAAGGTCATCGAGGCGCGCGCCAAGGCCACCTCGGTGCAGGTGACGCCGGAGACGCTGAACAACCCCGAGGCCTTCCAGAAGTTCCAGCAGGCGCAGGGCGAGCTCTCCAGCGCGCTGTCGCGGCTGCTGGTGGTGAGCGAGCGCTACCCCGACCTGAAGTCCAACCAGTCCTTCCGCGACCTGCGGGTGCAGCTGGAAGGCACCGAGAACCGCATCACCGTGGCCCGCAACCGCTACATCCAGGCGGTGCAGGAGTACAACGTGCTGGCCCGCAGCTTCCCCAGCAATCTGACGGCGATGGTGTTCAGCTACCAGCCCAAGCCGAACTTCACGGTGCAGAACGAAGCGCAGATCTCGCAGCCGCCGACGGTGGACTTCGGGACGAAGAAGTAAGTGGTGCGCACCTTCCTGGCTTTCCTGCTGGCGCTCCTGGCGTTGTGCGCAGGAGCGCAGGGCGTGCTGCCGGTGCCGGAGCTCAACGCTCGCGTCATCGACCAGACCGACACGCTCGACGCGATCCAGCGCAAGGGCCTGGAGGAAAAGCTCGCCGCCTTCGAGCAGAAGAAGGGCACGCAGATCGTCGTGCTGATGGTGCCCACCACCAAGCCGGAAGACATCGCGAGCTACGCCAACCGCGTGGCCAACGCCTGGAAGGTCGGACGCAAGAGCGTGGGTGATGGCATCGTGGTGATCGTCGCCAAGAACGACCGCACCGCGCGCATCGAGGTGGCGAAGACGCTGGAAGGCGCGGTGCCCGACCTGGCCGCAAGCCAGATCATCGAAGACGCGATGGTGCCGCGCTTCCGCCAAGGCGATTTCGCCGGCGGCCTGCAAGCCGCGGCCGACCAGTTGATCGCGCGCATCAGCGGCGAGCCGCTGCCGGCGCCCGCGCAGCCCAGCGCGCGGAATGCGCGCGGGCCCGCCGGCTTCGACTGGGGCGCGGCGGCGATCTTCCTGTTCGTGTTCGCGCCCATCGTGGGCGGCATCCTGCGCGCCATCCTGGGCAGCAAGCTGGGTTCGCTGGCCACCGGCGCCGGGGTCGGCTTCGTCGCGATGCTGATGTCGTCCAGCCTCTTCATCGCGCTCATCGCCGGCGTGATCGCGCTGCTGTTCTCCCTGCTCTCCGGCTTCGGCGGCGGCATGCGCCGGCGCGGCTGGGGCGGGCCGGTGTTCTTCCCGGGCAGCGGCGGCGGCTGGGGTGGAGGCAGTGGCGGCGGGGGCTGGAGCGGCGGCGGCGGTGGCTTCAGCTCCGGCGGTGGCGGCGACTTCGGCGGCGGCGGCGCCTCGGGGCGGTGGTGATGCTGCACAAGCTGCTGCGCCTGTTCCGCCATCGCTGGCACGATGAGTCCGACACCCGCCGCGCGCTGCCACCCGAGGCGCTGGAACGCCTGCGCCAGCGCGTGGCGGCCAGCGAGACGCGCCACAGCGGCGAGCTGCGCATCTGCGTCGAGTCCGGCCTGCCCTTCGGCTATGTCTGGCGCGGGCACACCGCGCACGACCGCGCCGTCACCCTGTTCGGCAAGCTGCGCGTGTGGGACACCGAGCACAACAACGGCGTGCTGATCTACCTGCTGCTGGCGGAGCACGCGATCGAGATCGTGGCGGACCGCGGGCTGAATGCGCGCATCGACGCGATCCAATGGACGCAGCTGGTGGAGCGCATGCGCTCGGCGTTCCAGGGCGGGCAGTTCGAGGAAGGGCTGGGGCGGGCCGTGGACGAAGTCACCACGCTGCTCGTGGCGCACTTTCCCCTGGCGCCCGGCGAAGCCAACCCGAACGAGTTGCCGGACGAACCCGTGGTCCGGTGATCGGCGCGGCTAGTTGTCGCGGACTTCGCCGTTCGGCTTCAACAGCGCCATTCCGACATAGCTGCCGCCATGGTGGAAGTTCGGCTTGAAGTCGACGACATATCCGCCCGCGTCATAGCGCCCCAGCGCAGTCAGCGACCGATGCAGGCTCGCGCGCGTCAAGTCCTTGCCGGAGCGCCGCATCCCTTCCACCAGCACCTTGGCGGCGATGCACGCTTCCAGCGCGGTCACCGACATCATCTCCTTGTGCCCGGCCGCCGACCAGGCGTCGCCGCACTCGCGAACCACCGGCACGCTCTGCGTGCGCGGCGGCGGCACCGTGATGGCCACCGACACGCCGGTCGCATCCGGGCCCAGCGCCTTGGCCAGCTGGCTGGCGCCGGCAAAGGACAGGCTGGTGACCATGGTCGCGCGGTTGGCGGCCTTGAGCTTGCGGATCATCTGCGCCGCCGGCGCATACAGCGTCGTGATGACCAGCACGCTGGGATCGGACTGGATCACGTCATGCACGTTGGCGTCGGTGATGTCGGCATTGCGCTTGATCTGCACCGACACGGGCTTGCGGCCGAACTTCTGCAGCACCGCGGCCACCGTTTCGAAGTTCTGCTTGCCCACGGCGTCGTCGTAGTGCAGCACCGTCACCTTGGTCGTGCCGAGGTTGCCCCAGAAGTTGATGATCTTCTCGATCTCGTCCGCATAGGTGGAGCGCACGGTGTAGACGTACTCGTTCTGCTTGCGGATGGTGTCCGCGCCGGTGAAGGGCGCGAAGAAGGGAATGCGGTTCTCCACCACCATCGGCATCGCCGGGATGCTGAGCGTGGAGGACGCATAGCCGAACAGCGCCACCACCGAAGGATCCGCCACGAGCTTCTGCGTGTTCTCCGCCGACAGCTTGGTGTCGTTCCGGTCGTCCAGCGTGACCAGCTTCAGCTTGCCCGCGGGCAGGCCGCCCGCGGCGTTGACCTTGGCGAAATAGGCGAGCGCGCCGTTGCGGATGTCGTTGCCGAGGTCGGCATTGCCGCCGGTGAGCGGAGCGGACTGGCCGACGACGATGTCCTGCGCCAAGGCGGAGGCCGCGACGAGCAGCAGCGAACAGGCAAGAATGCGCATGGGTCCTCTCTACAGCAGCGGAGACCATACGCCTACAGCGCGACGGTGCATCGGGAGCTACCCCTTAAGACTTTTTCCTAACGCCCGTGCCGCGCCCGCTTCCTACAGCGTCCGCCAAGCTCCATCCACAGCGCCGCCAGGCCCGCTGGGCCAGACTGGCTGGCCATGAGAGTCCAATGGCCGCAAGTCCTCTGGATCGCGCGCCACGGCCAGAGCGCGGGCAACGTTGCCCGCGACGCGGCGGAAGCCGCCGGCCTGGCGCTGATCGACATCGAATTCCGCGACATCGATACGCCGCTGTCCGAGCTGGGCGTGCAGCAGTCGCTGGCGCTGGGCCGCTGGTTCGGCCAGCTGCCGCCCGGGCTGCGGCCCGAGGTGATCCTCTGCTCGCCTTACGCGCGGGCGCGCGACACCGCGCGCCACCTGATGGAGCAGGCCGGCCTGCGCTCCGGGCGCGACGTTCGCTTGCGGGTGGACGAGCGGCTGCGCGAGAAGGAGTTCGGCGTCCTCGACCGGTTGACCAGGTTCGGGATCCAGCAGAAGTACCCGGAGCTCGATCAGCAGCGGCGGCACGTAGGAAAGTTCTACTTCCGGCCACCCGGCGGCGAAAGCTGGTGCGACGTGATCCTGCGCCTGCGCAGCATGACGGAGATGATCACGCGCGAACATGCCGGCGAGCGCGTGCTGGTGGTGGCGCACCAGGTGATCGTCAACTGCATGCGCTACCTGGTCGAGAACCTGGACGAGGCGAAGATCCTGGAGATCGACCGCATGGGCGACGTGCCCAACTGCGCGATCACCTCCTACCAGTTGCATACGGAACGCGAAGAACTGGTGCTGGACCTGGTGAACTTCATCGCGCCGCTGCTCGAGTCCGGCGCGCCGGTCACGGCGGCGCCCGATGCGCCAGCTGCGCCCAAGCCATGACGGCGCGGGAGGTCGACGAGGCGCTGCTGCGCGGCTGGCCCCTGCCCGCGGTGGACGGGGACGGCGACAAGGAAAGCCGCGGCAGCGTCCTCGTGGTCGCGGGCAGCAGGGAAGTGCCGGGCGCGGCGGTGCTGGCGGCGGAAGCGGCGCTGCGGGCCGGCGCCGGCAAGCTGGTCGTCGCCACGCCGGAATCGGCTTGGGCACTGGTGGCCGCGGCCTTGCCGGAAGCGCGCGTCGTGCCGCTGGCGGAAACCAGCAGCGGCGGGCCGCAACCCGGCAGCTTCCGCGCCCTCGCCTCCTGCGCCGCCGACACCGCGGCGGTGCTGGTCGGTCCCGGCATGGCCGACACCCTGGCCACCGCGATGTTCGTGCAGGACCTGCTGGCGCTGTTCGCGGGCTCCACCTTCGTGCTCGATGCGCTGGCCATGGATTGCGTGCGCAATGGCCTGCGCTTCCGCCAACCGGTGCTGCTGACGCCGCATGCGGGCGAGATGGCGCACCTGACGGGCGGCGACAAGCAGGAGATCCACGAGCGGCCGATGGAGGTGGCGGCGCGGCAGGCCGCCGCCTGGAACGCGGTCGTGGCGCTGAAAGGCGCGACCACCTGTATCGCGTCCCCTGACGCGCGCGCCTGGCGTCATAGTGCCGAAACACCGGGGCTGGCCACGTCCGGATCGGGCGACGTGCTGGCGGGCCTGGTCGCCGGCCTGGCCGCGCGCGGCGCGCCGCCGGAACAGGCGGCCGTGTGGGGCGTCGCACTGCATGCCCGCGCCGGCGCGGCGCTGGGGGCGCGGATCGGCGCGGTGGGCTATCTCGCGCGGGACCTCGCGGCGGAAGTGCCGGCGCTGATGCAGGCCTTGTCCTGAGCACGCTGCCTGCCCGCCACACTCCTCCTTCCTGATCGGGCCGTCCCGGGGCCCATCCAGTAGGATCGGCGCGGGAGGAGCAGGGCGAATGATCGTCGGAATCGACTTGGGCACCACCAACAGCCTGGTGGCGGTTTGGCGCGACGGCAAGCCGCAGCTGCTGCCAAACGCGCTGGGTGAAGTCCTCACGCCGTCATGCGTGAGCGTCGACGAGGACGGCTCCATCCTCGTGGGCCGCGCCGCACGCGAGCGCGTGCAGACGCACCCGGACCGCACCGCGCGCGCCTTCAAGCGCGCGATGGGCAGCAACAAGACCTTCGCGCTGGGCAAGCAGTCCTTCCGGCCCGAGGAGTTGTCGGCACTGGTGCTGAAGTCGCTCAAGGCCGACGCCGAAGCGGCGCTGGGCGAGCCCGTCACCGAAGCCATCATCACGGTGCCCGCCTACTTCTCCGACGCGCAGCGCAAGGCCACGCGGGCCGCGGGCCAACTGGCCGGCCTGAAGGTGGAGCGGCTGTTGAACGAACCGACGGCGGCTTCGCTCGCCTATGGCATCCACCAGCTCGGGGCCGAGACCCGCTTCCTCGTGTTCGATCTCGGCGGCGGCACTTTCGACGTTTCCATCCTCGAGATGTTCGAGGGCGTGATGGAAGTGCGCGCCTCGGCCGGCGACAACTTCCTGGGCGGCGAGGATTTCGTCGACGCGCTCGTCGACCGCTTCTTCGCCGAACACGAGCTTTCCCCGAACCTGCGGCGCAACGCCTTGTTCATGCAGCGGCTCGCCGGCCAGGCGGAAGCCGCGAAGTGCGCCTTGAGCACCAGTGCGAGCGCGACGATGCTGGTCTCGCAGGACGACCGCACGTTGCGCCTCGAAATCACCGAGGCTCTGCTCGCGGACGCCGGCGCCTCCCTGCTGAAGCGGCTGCGCGCGCCGGTGGAGCGCGCGCTGCGCGATGCGCGCCTGCGCAGCAGCGAACTGGACAACATCGTGCTGGCCGGCGGCGCGACGCGCATGCCGCTGGTGCGCAAGCTGGTGACCAGCATGTTCGGCCGCTTTCCGGCCCTCGACTTCAACCCCGACGAGGTCGTCGCGCTGGGCGCCGCGGTGCAGGCCGGCCTGAAGGCCCGCGACGCCGCGCTGGACGACGTGGTGATGACCGACGTGGCGCCCTACTCGCTGGGCGTCGCGGTCAGCAAGAAGCTGTCCGCCACGCAGGACTCCAGCGGCCACTTCGACCCGGTGATCGAGCGCAACAGCCCGGTCCCCATCAGCCGCGTCAAGACCTACTGGCCGACCAAGACCGACCAGGCGCGGATCGACCTGCACATCTTCCAGGGCGAGTCGCGCATGGTGGCCGACAACGTTCACCTCGGGCAGCTGGCGATCTCGCTGCCTCCGGGGCGCGCGAACGATTGCCCGGTGGACGTGCGCTTCACCTACGACGTCAACGGCCTGCTGCAGGTGGAAGCCACCGTGCAGAAGACCGGCGACAAGTTCGCCGTGCTGATCGAAGGCAACCCCGGCGTGATGGACGAAGCGGAGATCGCCCGCCGCCTGAAGGCGCTGGACGAACTGAAGATCCATCCGCGCGACATGCTGGAGAACCGCACGGCGCTGGCGCGCGCCGAACGCATCTACCAGATGCTGCGCGGCGAAGTGCGCGAGTGGCTCGCGAACCAGATCCTCGTTTTCGAGGCGGCGCTGGGCACGCAGGACCGCCGTACCGTCGCGGCCGCCCGCGAGCAGCTGGAGCAGCAGTTGCAGGAGATCGAGCGCAACGGCGTGCTGGACGACGAACCCGCGCCGCGGCCATGAGCGACGCCGGCGCCCTCTTCGCCCGCCTGCAGCTGCGCCCCGATGCGACCGTGCAGGACGTGCGCCGCGCCTATGCGCGCGAGCTGAAGAGGATCGACCAGGCGACGCAGGCGGAAGCTTTCCAGGAGCTGCGGGAAACGTACGAGCGGCTCCTGGGCTGGTTGCAGTCGCAGGAGCGCGAGGCTTCCGTGGCGCAGCCGGTCGCGCAGGAAGCGGCCGTTCCGCAACAAAGCGCGGCGCCGCAGCCCGCGCCGAGCGCGGAGGACTCCGGCGCCCAGGTGTTGAACCTGCTGCTGGAGTGCCTGCAGCAGCCGCCACCCCTCGCCAGCAACGACGAGGCGGAAGATTTGCTCGCGCACTGCCTGCGGGACGAACGCCTGTCCAGCCTCGACGCCCGCCAGTATTTCGAATGGGGCGTGGCATCCCTCCTGGCCAATGGCTGGCGGCCGGGCCACGAGCGGCTGTTCGTGCCGGCGGTGGAAGCCTTCGGCTGGCAGGACGATCGCTCGCGCCTGCTGTGGCTGGGGCACCCGGGGCGGGTGCTGGACCAGGCCATCGACGAACTCGCGACCTTCGACCTGCAGGAGTTCGCCGTGCGCGGAACGCAGCGCGACGTGCTGCGCGCGCTGCGCGCCGACGCGAGGCCGGCCACCTCGGACCTGCTGGCCTGGCTGCCGCTGGGCACGCAGCTGGCGGGCGCCTTTCCGGCCTGGCTGCACGTGGTCACCCGGCCGCAGCAGCTGGAGGCGTGGAAGCGCTGGGACGCGGATGTGCCGAACTGGAGGCGATGGCTTCATGGCCGCCGGCGCCGCCACAAGCGTCCGGTCAACATGCCGATGTTGAAGCGCGCAAGCTGGAGTTTCGGCGCCGTGTGGTTCATCGCCGTCGCGGTCGGGATCCTTGCCAAGCTGTCCGAGCCGCGGTCCAGTCCAACGCCACCAGTGCGCGAGGTGCCAAGCTCGTCGCGGTTGGCGCCGCCAGCGCTGCGCGATCCCGCGCCGGCCAACTACCGCCTGCTGCCAGACGGCCGGGCGCCAGCGAACCGCGAGCCGGATGGCCTGGGCCTGAAGCGCGAGCCGATGAAACTCGGTCCGCCTTGAACACGGCGTTCACTGGTCCGTCGGCCCAGCGGCCCAACCGGTATGCGCAGCCCAAGCCTCCGCCGCCGCCATGATGACGTCGCACACCGGATCCTTGATCGCGTAGTACGCATCCACGTCGTCTGCGTGATGTTCCACCAGTGCGAGCTTGACCTGCTGGTAGGCGGCCGCGGCCGCCGCGTTGGCGCGCAGGTAGTCCCGGAACAGCAAGGCATAGCGCTGGTTCGCGCAGCCTGCGACGCGCACGTGCAGGTTCACGGGCCGGCCTTGCCGCGGCTTGTAGAACCACTTGGCCCATTGCCGCGGATCTTCGGTCGCGCCCGGTGGCACGTGGTCCTGCGTGATGTGCGGCAGGCGTTCGTAGCCGGCACGAACGAGCGCTTCATCGAGCTGCGGCTCGAGTGCGCCGACGGTGAGCTGGACGTCGATGATGTCCTTCGCCGCCAGTCCCGGCACGGAGGTCGAGCCGATGTGGTCGATGCGCAGCGCCAGTCCACCCAGCGCGTCTCTCAGCTTCCTGGCCGCGCCGGCGAATTCGCCGGCCCACGAGCGCTGCGGCGGAACGATCGTGATCGCCAGCTTCATTTCTTGTGCAGGTAGCGGCGCAGCGCCGCCATCTCGGCCACCGCCACCGCCAGCTCCGACTGTGCGCGCGCGAGGTCGACTTCGCTCTTGGCATTGCGCAGCGCCTCTTCGGCCGCGTGCCGCGCCTCGTTGGCCTTCTCCTCGTCCAGGTCCTTGCCGCGGATGGCCGTGTCCGACAGCACGGTGACGCGGTTCGGCTGCACTTCGAGGATGCCGCCGGCGACGAACACGAACTCCTCCTCGCCGTCCGGCTTGACGACCCGCACGGCGCCCGGCTTGACGCGCGTGATCAGCGGCGTGTGGCGCGGGTAGATGCCCAGCTCGCCGGCCTCGCCCGGCAAGGCGACGAAGCGCGCCTCGCCCGCGTAGATGGACTCGTGGGCGCTAACGATGTCGACATGGATGGTGTGGTCCGGTTCCGCCATGCCCGCGTTTGTACCCTCAGCGGCCCAGGTTTGCCAGCAGAGCTGGCAGGCGCCGGACGTAAAAAAGCCCCGTGACTTGCGGCACGGGGCTCAGTGCGCTGGTTTTTAGCGCGTTCTTATTCAGAGGGGACCGAGCAGCGTTTCACTTCTGGTCCGTCCCCTGGTCATTACTTTTTGGTGATGAAGCGGCGCAGGGCCGCCATCTCGGCAACCGCGATCGCCAGCTCGCTTTGCGCGCGGGCGATGTCGATGTCGCTCTTTGCGTTCTTCAGGGCTTCCTCGGCGGCCAGGCGCGCCTCGTTGGCCTTTTCCTCGTCCAGGTCCTTGCCGCGGATGGCGGTGTCGGAGAGCACGGTGACCTTGTTCGGCTGCACTTCCAGGATGCCGCCGGCGACGAACACGAATTCCTCGTTGCCGTCGGCCATCTCGATGCGCACGGAGCCCGGCTTCACGCGCGTGATGAGCGGCGTGTGGCGCGGGTAGATGCCGAGTTCGCCAGCCTCGCCGGGCAGCGCGACGAAGCGCGCTTCACCGGAGAAGATCTGCTCTTCGGCGCTCACCACGTCGACGTGGATCGTGTGCGTCGCGTCAACCATTTAGGCCGCCAGCTTCTTGGCCTTCTCGAAGGCTTCGTCGATCGTGCCGACCATGTAGAACGCCTGCTCGGGCAGGTGGTCGCATTCGCCGGCCACGATCATCTTGAAGCCGCGGATGGTCTCGGACAGCGGCACGTACTTGCCGGGCGAGCCCGTGAACACTTCGGCCACGTGGAAAGGCTGCGACAGGAAACGCTGGATCTTGCGAGCGCGAGCCACGGCCAGCTTGTCTTCCGGCGCCAGTTCGTCCATGCCCAGGATCGCGATGATGTCGCGCAGTTCCTTGTAGCGCTGCAGGGTGGCCTGCACCGAACGGGTCGTGGTGTAGTGGTCTTCGCCGACGACGTTGGGGTCCACTTGGCGCGAGGTCGAGTCCAGCGGGTCCACGGCGGGGTAGATGCCCAGCGAAGCGATGTCACGCGACAGCACCACGGTGGAGTCCAGGTGGGCGAAGGTCGTGGCAGGCGACGGGTCGGTCAGGTCGTCCGCGGGGACGTACACGGCTTGCACCGAGGTGATCGAGCCGACCTTGGTCGACGTGATGCGCTCTTGCAGGCGGCCCATTTCCTCGGCCAGCGTCGGCTGGTAGCCCACGGCGGAAGGCATGCGGCCCAGCAGCGCGGACACTTCTGTACCGGCCAGCGTGTAGCGGTAGATGTTGTCCACGAAGAACAGCACGTCGCGGCCTTCGTCGCGGAAGGATTCGGCGATGGTCAGGCCGGTCAGGGCCACGCGCAGGCGGTTGCCCGGGGGCTCGTTCATCTGGCCGTACACCATGGCCACTTTCGACTCGCCCAGGTTGTCCAGCTTCACGACGCCGGAGTCGGCCATCTCGTGATAGAAGTCGTTGCCTTCACGGGTGCGCTCACCCACGCCGGCGAACACCGACAGGCCGGAGTGGGCCTTGGCGATGTTGTTGATCAGCTCCATCATGTTCACGGTCTTGCCCACGCCGGCGCCGCCGAACAGGCCGACCTTGCCGCCCTTGGCGAACGGGCAGATCAGGTCGATCACCTTGATGCCCGTTTCCAGCAGCTCTTGCGAGGGGGACAGTTCGTCGTACGCGGGGGCCTTGCGGTGGATCGGGGCCGTCAGGGCCTGGTCCACGGGGCCGCGCTCGTCGATGGGGTTGCCCAGCACGTCCATGATGCGGCCGAGGGTGGCCTTGCCGACCGGCACCGTGATCGGCGCGCCGGTGTTGTACACGGTGTAGCCGCGGCGCAGGCCGTCGGACGAACCGAGGGCAATGGTACGCACCACGCCGTCACCCAGCTGCTGCTGCACTTCCAGCGTCAGCGGGCTGCCTTCCATCTTCAGCGCGTCGTACACGCGCGGCATTGCGTCGCGCGGGAACTCGACGTCCACCACGGCGCCGATGCACTGAACGATTTTTCCTTGAGCCTGAGCCATTCGTTGCTCCAAATATTTAAACAGTAAGCTGGAAAGGCGGCCTAGACGGCCGCGGCCCCGGACACGATCTCCGAAAGCTCTTTCGTGATCGCGGCCTGGCGCGTCTTGTTGTAGACCAGCTTGAGTTCGTTGATCAGGTTGCCGGCGTTGTCCGTCGCGGCCTTCATGGCCACCATGCGGGCGGACTGCTCGGAGGCCATGTTCTCGGCCACCGCCTGGTACACCAGCGCTTCGACGTAGCGCAGCAGCAGCTCGTCGATCACGGTCTTCGCGTCCGGCTCGTAGATGTAGTCCCAGCCGTGCTCGCCACCGGCGGCCTTGTCCTCGGCTTCCATCTTGCCGGCATCCAGGGGCAGCAGCTTCTCGACGACCGCTTCCTGGCGCATCGTGTTAATGAACTTCGTGTACGACAGGTACACGGCGTTCAGCTTGCCCTCGGCATACTGGTCCAGCAGCACCTTCACCGGCCCGATCAGGCGTTCGAGGTGCGGCGTGTCGCCCAGTTGCGTGACGTGCGAGACCACCTGCGCGCCGATGCGGTTCAGGAAGCCCAGGCCCTTGTTGCCGATGGCAACGGTCTGGACGCTCGAACCCTCGCCCTGCAGGTCGCGCAGCTTCTGCGTGACCGCGCGGAGCACGTTGGTGTTGAGGCCGCCGCACAGGCCCTTGTCCGTGGAGACCACGATGACGCCCGCAGCCTTCACGTCGTTCACTTTCATGAACGGGTGCGTGTACTCCGGGTTGGCCTTGCCGAGGTTGGCGGCGATGTTGCGAACCTTGTCGCTGTAAGGCCGGGCCGCACGCATGCGTTCCTGCGCCTTGCGCATCTTGCTCGCGGCCACCATTTCCATGGCCTTCGTGATCTTCCTGGTGTTCTCCACCGATTTGATCTTGCCGCGAATTTCCTTGCCTGCAGCCATCGTCTTCCTTAATCAGTTGAGGACAGAGCAGCCGCTTCGCTCGCTGGTCTGTCCCGCAAAACTACTGGACGTTAGGCGAAGGTCTTCTTGAACGCTTCGACCGCGCTGGTCAGCTCGGCCTCGGCATCCTTGTCCATGGCCTTGTTGGTTTCCAGCTTGTTCAGCAGCGCCGCGTTCTTGTCCTTCAGGAACTGGTGCAGACCGTGCTCGAACGGCAGGACCTTCTTGACGTCGATGTCGTCGAAGTAGCCCTTGTTCACCGCGAACAGCGAAGCCGCCATCAGCGAGATGGGCAGCGGGCTGTACTGGGCCTGCTTCAGCAGTTCCGTCACGCGCGCACCGCGATCCAGCTGCTTGCGGGTGGCGGCGTCGAGGTCGGAAGCGAACTGCGCGAAGGCAGCCAGTTCACGGTACTGCGCCAGGTCGGTACGGATACCGCCGGACAGGCCCTTGATCAGCTTCGTCTGCGCCGCACCGCCCACGCGGGACACCGAGATACCCGCGTTGATGGCGGGACGGATGCCGGCGTTGAACAGGCTGGTTTCCAGGAAGATCTGGCCGTCGGTGATCGAGATCACGTTCGTCGGCACGAAGGCGGACACGTCGCCGGCCTGCGTTTCGATGATCGGCAGGGCGGTCAGCGAACCGGTCTTGCCCTTCACTTCACCCTTGGTGAACTGCTCGACGTAGTGTTCGTTCACGCGAGCCGCGCGCTCCAGCAGGCGGCTGTGGAGATAGAACACGTCGCCGGGGTAGGCTTCGCGGCCCGGGGGACGGCGCAGCAGCAGCGACACCTGGCGATAGGCAACGGCCTGCTTGGACAGGTCGTCATAAATGATCAGCGCGTCCTGGCCGCGGTCGCGGAAGTACTCGCCCATCGTGCAGCCGGCGTACGCGGACACGTACTGCATGGCGGCGGATTCGGACGCGGAAGCCGCGACGACGATGGTGTATTCCATCGCGCCGTTCTGCTCCAGGGCCCGCACCAGGTTCTTGATGGTCGACGCCTTCTGGCCGATGGCCACGTAGACGCAGACCATGTTCTGGCCCTTCTGGTTGATGATCGTGTCGACCGCCACCGCCGATTTACCGGTCTGGCGGTCGCCGATGATCAGCTCGCGCTGGCCGCGGCCGATCGGCACCATCGAGTCGATGGACTTCAGGCCGGTCTGCACCGGCTGGTCCACGGACTTGCGGGCGATCACGCCGGGAGCGACCTTTTCGATCACGTCCGTCATCTTGGCGTTGATCGGGCCCTTGCCGTCGATGGGCTGGCCCAGGGCGTTCACCACGCGGCCGATCAGTTCGGGGCCGACGGGCACTTCCAGGATGCGGCCCGTGCACTTGACGGTGTCGCCTTCGGAGATGTGCTCGTACTCGCCCAGAATCACGGCGCCGACGGAGTCGCGCTCGAGGTTCAGCGCCAGGCCGAACGTAGGCGTGCCGTCGGCAGTGGCCTTGAATTCCAGCATTTCGCCGGCCATCGCATCGGACAGGCCGTGGACGCGCACGATGCCGTCGGTCACGGAAAGCACCGTGCCCTGGTTACGGATGTCGGCGCTGGCGGCCAGGCCTTCGATCCGGCTCTTGATCAGTTCGCTAATTTCTGCGGGATTGAGCTGCATGTCTCGTTCCTTGGTCCTTGGGGCGTAACGGCTTCAGGCCGTCAGCGCGACTTTCATTTGTTCCAGGCGGGCCTTCACCGAGGTGTCCAGCACTTCGTCGCCCACCACCACGCGGATGCCGCCGATGAGGTCGGCGTCCTGCTGCACGGTGACATTGAGCTTACGCCCGAAGCGCTTCTCGAGGGCCGTGCCCACGGCGCCAAGCTGGTCGGCGGCAATGGGGAAGGCGCTGTAGACGATGGCGTCCGAGGTGCCGCTCTGCGCGTTCACCATGGCACGGAACTGCTCGGCGATTTCGGGCAACGCGGCCAGGCGGCCGTTGTCGATGACCGTGCGCAGGAAGTTCTTGCCCGCTTCGGGCAACTGCACGCGCGCGACGTCGGCGACGAGGTCGTACACCTGCTGGTTGCTGACCTTCGGGTTGCCCGCGAACTGCAGCAGCTGCTCATTTCCCGCCACGGGGGCGAGAGCTTCCAGCCACTGCGCCGTGCCGTTCTGGTCGTTCTTCGACGCGTCGAACAGGGCCTCGGCGTACGGGCGGGCGATGGTGGCGAGTTCAGCCATGGCGGGTCCTTCTTACAGCTCGGTCTGCAGGCGCTTGAGCAGGTCGGCGTGCACGCCGGCGTTGACTTCCTTGCGCAGGATCTGCTCGGCGCCCTTCACCGCCAGCGCGGCCACCTGCTCGCGCAGGGCTTCGCGGGCCTTGACCGTCTGCTGCTCCGCTTCGGCGCGGGCGGCGGCGACGATCTTGTTGGCTTCTTCCGTGGCGCGGCCCTTGGCCTCGTCCACGATCGCCTGGGCGCGGCGCTCGGCGTCAGCCAGCTGCTGGGCCACCTGGTTGCGCGACTTCGCCAGTTCCTCTTCCACCCGCTTGTCGGCGGCGGCGAGGTCGGCTTTCGCCTTGTCGGCGGCGGCCAGGCCATCGGCGACCTTGCGCGCACGCTCGTCCAGCGCAGCCGTGATCGGCGGCCACACGAACTTCATCGTGAACCCGACCAGGATCAGGAAGACGATGATCTGAATGATGAGGGTACCGGTGATGCTCACTTTTTCATCCTTTGCTCCCGCCGCCAATTGCGTGCGGGGATGCGTGGAACCGAAGGATGGGGTGACTTACTTCGGCAGGTTCGCGATCTGGCCCAGGAACGGGTTGGCGGTGGCGAACCACAGGGCGATACCGGTGCCGATAATGAAGGCGGCGTCGATCAGGCCGGCCAGCAGGAACATCTTGGTCTGCAGCTCGTTCATCAGTTCGGGCTGGCGGGCGGCGGATTCCAGGTACTTGCTGCCCATGATGCCGATGCCGATGCAGGCACCGATGGCGCCCAGGCCGATGATCAGGCCAGCGGCCAGCGCGACAAAGCTAATGACTTCCATGATTGCTCCTAAGGACTTTGGTGGTTGACGAGAAAAAGGGAAACGAAGGCGGTTCTTGTTCTGCGGCCATGCCGCGACTCAAGCTTCTTTAAATCAGTGCGAGTCGTGGGCCTGGCCGACGTAGACGAGCGTCAGCATCATGAACACGAAGGCCTGCAGCACGATGATCAGGATGTGGAAGATCGCCCAGGCCGAGCCCGCGATGATGTGGCCGATGGCCAGGCCGATGCCGGTGCCGGTCATGGAGAAGGCGCCGCCCATCATGGCGATCAGCAGGAAGATCAGTTCGCCGGCATACATGTTGCCGAACAGCCGCATGCCGTGGGACACGGTCTTGGCGATGAACTCGATGACCTGCATCAGGAAGTTGGGGATCCACAGCGCGGGGTGCGAGCCGAAGGGAGCGTTGAACAGCTCGTGGACCCAGCCACCCAGGCCCTTGATCTTGATGTTGTAGAAGATGCAGATCAGCAGCACCGAGACCGACAGGCCCATGGTGATGGAGAGGTCCGCGGTCGGCACGCTGCGCATGTAGGCATGGTGCGGATCGTGGTGCAGGGCGCCCCAGATCGCGGGGATCAGGTCCACCGGCAGCAGGTCCATCGTGTTCATCATGATGATCCAGACGAACACGGTGAGCGCCAGCGGGGCGACGAACTTGCGGCTGGTGGCGTTGTGCACGATGCCGCGCGCCTGCGCGTCCACCATTTCCACCAGCACTTCGACGGCGGCCTGGAAGCGGCCTGGCACGCCGGAGCTCGCCTTGCGCGCGGCCTGCCACAGGATGAAGCAGGTCAGGACGCCCAGGAACAACGCCCAGAAAATCGAGTCCCAGTTGAAGACCGAGAAGTCGACGACGTTCTTGGGCGGATGGTTCTGCCAGAACGTCAGGTGGTGGACGATGTATTCGCCCGCGGTCTGTCCGTGTTCGGCGGCTTCCGCAGCCATGTTTTCAGCAGCCATGTTTCTTCAGCTCGATGTCTTCTTGGGCTTGGGCGCGAATGCGAGTGCCACCCAGTAAACCTTCATTGCGAGGATCAGGCCCACCAGCAATGCCGGCCAGCTCAACCCCGCCACCACCCTTGGCGCCACCAACAGCATGGCGATCGTCAAGGCGATCTTGACCATCTCCCAAAGCAGGAACCCGACTGCCGCGGTTCCGGCGTTGAGCGATGAAACCCTCCCGGTCAGGCCTCGCGCAAACACCGCTGCAGGTACCACCACAGCCAATGCCCCGTACGCGACCGACCACCCAACGTAATGCTTTCCGGTAAGCGCCCAGGCCACCAATGCGGCCACGACGCCCACCCCGGCTTGCCCCGCCACCACCCACCACGGCGAAACCGGCGGGTTCTGTTCACGCACGCGACGCGCCTCCTCGGCGGTCAACGGCTGGACGGGGGAAGCCTCCTCCTGTTCCTCGGGCAGCGGATCGATTCTTTTTGTTGGCATCTTCTTCTTGGCATCCGACGCCGCTTGATTGCCCCGAGAATTTGGGAAAGCCTCCCATTATAAGTAGAAACGAGCAACGCTCCGCCAGCCCCCCGGCTACCCTGTCGCCCATGCACAACCTCTTCCTGTTCCTGCACGTCGCCGCCGCCATCTTCTGGATGGGGGGCATGGCCTTCATGGTGCTCGCCCTGCGCCCCGCGCTGCACGCGCAGCTGCAGCCGCCGCAAAGGCTCCCCTTGGTGGTGGCGGTGATGGCGCGCTTCTTCGTCGTGGTCGCCGTGAGCATCGTGGTGCTGCTCGCCACGGGGGTGCCGATGCTGCTCGAAGTGGGGGCGCACGCGCCGCCCGGCTTCCACGCGATGGCGGGCCTGGGCGTGCTGATGATGCTGGTGTTCGGCCACGTCGTCGCCGCGCCGTGGCGGCGCCTGAAGCAGGCGGTGGCGGCACAGAACTGGCCCGAAGGCGGCAAGCGGGTGCAACAGATCGTCGTGCTGGTGAAGTTCAACCTGGGGCTGGGCTGGCTGGCGATCGCCGCGGTCATGCTGTGGCGCTGAGAACATGCAGAATCGGGCCATGACCGAACCGATCCCCGCCCTCCCCTGCTATCTCAACGGTGAGTGGAGCAACATCCGCGACGCCAAGGTCAGCGTGCTCGACCGCGGCTTCATCTTCGGCGACGGCCTCTACGAAGTGGTGCCGGCCTACGACGGCCGCCCGTTCCGCTTCAACGAGCACATGGCCCGGCTGGAACGCAGCCTGGACGAACTGCGCATCCCCAACCCCATGGACCGGGCCGGCTGGCGTGGCCTGGTCGACCAGCTGATCGCCGCCTACGCCAAGCATGTCGGCAAGAAGGCCGAGGAGACCAACCAGCTCGTTTACCTGCAGGTGTCGCGCGGCGTGGCGATGCGGGACCACGCGATGCCCAAGGACATCGAGCCGACCGTGTTCGCCATGGTCAACCGGCTGTCCATCTACCCAGCCGAGGAGCGCGCCAAGGGCGCGACCTGCGTCACCGCGGATGACTTCCGCTGGAAGAAGGCCCATATCAAGAGCACCAGCCTGGCCGGCGCGGTGCTGTCGCGGCAGATCAGCGCCGACGTCGGCGCCACCGAGACCATCATGTTCCGCGACGGCTTCCTCAGCGAAGCCTCCTCGTCCAACGTCTGGGTGGTGAAGGACGGCGTGGTGCTGGGCGCGCCGCGGGACAACCTGGTGCTGGAAGGCATCCGCTACGGCCTGCTGGAACAGCTGTGCAAGAACGCCAACATCCCCTTCCAGCTGCGCCGCGTCTCGCGCGAGGAAGTGCTGGCCGCCGACGAGATCCTGCTGTCCTCGGCCACCAAGGAAGTCCTGCCCTGCACGGTGCTGGACGGCAAGCCGGTTGGAAACGGCCGACCCGGCCCTATCTACGAGAAGCTGTTTGCTGGCTACCAGCAGGCCAAACTCTCGACCCACTAATGTCCGCCTCCATCCACCCGCCGACCCCGCAGCCCGATCCGCGCAAGGATTCGCTGATCGAATATCCGTCCCGCTTCCCCATCAAGGTGATGGGCGTGAAGACGGATGGCTTCGTGCACGAAGTGACGCAGATCGCCGAGCGCTTCGATCCTGAT
Organism: Ramlibacter agri; assembly: GCF_012927085.1. Classification (NCBI taxonomy): domain Bacteria; kingdom Pseudomonadati; phylum Pseudomonadota; class Betaproteobacteria; order Burkholderiales; family Comamonadaceae; genus Ramlibacter; species Ramlibacter agri. Next base: position 159,586 of record NZ_JABBFX010000006.1, read on the forward strand.
TTCGACGCGTCGACGGTGGAGCTGCGTCCCAGCAGCAAGGGCAATTACCTGGGCGTCACCATCACGGTGACGGCCACCAGCCGTGAGCAGCTGGACGAACTCTATCGGGCGCTCACCTCGCACCCGATGGTCAAGGTCGTCCTGTAAATCCATGGAATTGAAGGTGCTGGGGCGGGTGGACTACCTGCCCACGTACCAGGCCATGGCGGCCTTCACGGAGGCCCGCCAGGCCAATACGCCCGACGAACTGTGGCTGTGTGAGCACCCGCCGGTGTTCACGCAGGGCCTGGCCGGCAAGGAAGACCACCTGCTGGCGCCCGGGGACATTCCCGTCGTCCAGACCAACCGCGGCGGCCAGGTGACCTACCACGGCCCCGGCCAGGTGGTGGCCTATCCGCTGCTGGACTTGAAGCGGGCGGGCTACTTCGTCAAGGAATACGTCTACCGGGTCGAGGAGGCGGTGATCCGGACCTTGGCCGACTACGGTGTCACCGGGCACCGGGTGAGTGGGGCGCCAGGCATCTATGTGCGGCTGGACGACCCGGCCGGCCACGCCAAGCTGCCCGCCGGCAACCAGTTCGCCGGGCTGGGCAAGATCGCCGCCCTCGGCATCAAGGTCTCCCGCCACTGCACCTACCACGGCGTGGCCTTCAATGTCCACATGGACCTGGAACCCTTCAGCCGGATCAACCCTTGCGGCTATCCCGGGCTGGAAACCGTAGCCCTCTCTACAATCGGGGTTTCCACCACCTGGGAGGAAGCGGCCCTGCGCCTCGGCCACAAGCTCGCGGCGCTGCTCGCTCCCTGACCGCAAGGATTCCATGAGCTCCAACCCCGTCGTGCGCGAGGCGCAGTCCGTCGAGACCTACCAGGCCAGCGCCAAGCAGAAGGCCGCGGCCAAGCTGTCGCGCATCCCGGTGAAGGTGGAAGCCGGCGAGGTGCTGAAGAAGCCGGACTGGATCCGCGTGAAGGCCGGCTCGTCCAATTCCCGCTTCTACGAGATCAAGCAGATCCTGCGCGAGCACAAGCTGCACACGGTCTGCGAGGAAGCCAGCTGCCCGAACATCGGCGAATGCTTCGGCAAGGGCACGGCCACCTTCATGATCATGGGCGACAAGTGCACCCGCCGCTGCCCGTTCTGCGACGTCGGCCACGGCCGCCCGGACCCGCTGGATGCCAACGAGCCGGAGAACCTGGCCAAGACCATCGCCGCGCTGAAGCTCAAGTACGTGGTGATCACCAGCGTGGACCGTGACGACCTGCGCGACGGCGGCGCCGGCCACTTCGTCGAGTGCATCCGCCAGACAAGGGAAATGTCGCCGCAGACCACCATCGAGGTGCTGGTGCCCGACTTCCGCGGCCGCGACGACCGCGCGCTGGAAATCCTGAAGGCCGCGCCGCCGGACGTGATGAACCACAACCTGGAGACGATCCCGCGCCTGTACAAGGAAGCGCGGCCGGGCTCCGACTACCAGTTCAGCCTGAACCTGCTGAAGAAGTTCAAGGCGCTGCACCCCGGCGTGCCGACCAAGAGCGGCCTGATGGTGGGCCTGGGCGAGACCGACGAGGAAATCCTTAACGTGATGCGCGACATGCGCGCGCATGACATCGACATGCTGACGATCGGCCAGTACCTGGCGCCGACCATGTCGCACCTGCCGGTGCGGCGCTACGTGCACCCGGACACCTTCAAGATGTTCGAGGCCAAGGCCTACGAAATGGGCTTCACGCACGCCGCCGTCGGCGCGATGGTGCGCAGCTCGTACCACGCCGACCAGCAGGCCCACGCGGCTGGCGTGGAAGTCGGCCACGCCTGACATGCTCGGCGCGCTGACATTGCGCGCTTATGGGGCTGCCCATGGCAGCCATTCCCACGACCATCACCAGCTGCTGGTCGGGCTCGAAGGCATCCTCGAACTGGAAGTCGAAGGCCGCGGCCAGCGCGTCGCGGCTGGCGACGCCTTGCTGGTCGCGCCCGGCGAGCGCCACGATTTCGAATCCGCGCGCGGCAGCCGCTGCCTGGTGCTCGATAGCGCCGATCCCCTCTGGACGCAATGCGGCGCCCTGCCCTTCCGGCCGCAGCAGGTCGGTGCGCTCGCGCGCTATCTCGCGCAGGTCGTCGCGGACGGCCAGTCGCTCGCGCTGGCGCATGCGCCGGCCTTGCTGCTGGATGCGTGGCGTTCGCCGATCGCGAGCAGGCGTCCGCGCCGGCGCATCGACTGGCCGGCGCTTTCGGCCTGGGCGCAGGCGCGGCTCGAACAGCCGCTGAACGTCGAGGAGCTGGCGAAACGCGTCTTCCTCAGTTCCAGCCAGTTCGCCTTGCGCTGCCACGAGGCGCAAGGCATGGGGCCGCTGCAGTGGCTGCGGCTGCAGCGTCTCACGCGGGCGAGGCAGTTGCGCGATCTCGGCCTGCCGGTCAACGAGGTCGCGCGGCGCACGGGCTATCGCTCGCCCTCGGCCCTGACCGCCGCGCTCAAGAAGCTCTGATTCGTCATTCCCGCGCAGGCGGGAACCTGGGGCGCCCTGGCTTCCCGCCTGCACGGGAATGACGAGCCTACAGCGCGCGTTCCATGTACACCGCGCCTTCGCCATAGTCGGCCAGGCGCTCGGCCATCCCGGGCAGTGCACGCGGCGCGTAGCCCAGGCGCTTCCAGAATCCCGCGGCGGTCCCCACCGCCACCAGCGCCGCCTTGCGCAAGCCCAGGGCCCGCGCGCGATCCAGCGCCACGTGGTGCAGGCGCGCGGCCACGCCGCGCCCCTTGGCGGCAGCATCCACCGCGCAATCGTGCAGGTACCAGCAATCGGCGTCCGCCGGCAACACGGGCAGCAAGGCGTCCAGCGCCGGCGGCGCGGCTTCACGCCACGGGTGCGAGACCAGGTAGCCGAGCAGCCGGCCGCCGGGCGCGATGTCGACCAGGCAGAACGCCGGCGCCAGCCGCATGCGGTTGGTGTACACCTCCACCCGCTCCGGCTCGAACTCCGCGCCGGCATAAGCCTGCTCCTGCAGCGCCAGCACCTGCGGCAGGTCGGCGGGCTGCATGGGACGGACGGAAGCGTGGGAGGCCATGACCCCTGAGCATAGGCTCACTTGAAGCGCCGCTGCAGCAGCACGGCCGCAGCCACGACCAGGCCGATCGCGGCGAGCACCAGGTACAGGTGCTCGCAGGCCACCAGCTGCGCCTGCTGGTCGACGGTGCGCGACAGCACTTCCAGCGCGCCCTGGTGCGCGTCCTGCGCGCCGTAGCCGCGGGCTGCCAGCACGCCTTCCATGCCGTGCAGCCACTGCGCCACTTCGGGCCGGTCGGGCGAGACGTGCGGCAGCAGTTCCGCCCGCGCGTCCAGCTGCTGCTCCTGCAGGCCGACCGCCGCGACCGCGGTGGCCAGCGAAGACGCGAGCTGCCGCACCAGGTTCTTCGTGGCATAGCCCTGGCCCCAGCGCTCGCCCAGCTGGCTGAAGGTAAGGTTGGCGACCGGCAGGATCGCCAGCATGCCGAACACGCCCTTGGCGACCAGGCCCGGCCAGAGCTGCGCGTGCGCCACGCCGGCCGGCATCTGCGCAAACCACCAGGCGGAGAACACCAGCGCCGCCAGGCCCAGCGCCAGCTGGGGCCGCCGGTCGGGGAAGCGGCGCGCGGCCCGCATGTAGACGAACACCGCGAGCAGCGAGACCAGCGAGGAAGCGCTGTTCATCCAGCCCGTCGCCTCGATCGAGAAGCCCAGGCCCTGCTGCGCATACACGGGGAACAGGTAGCTGCCGGTGTTGGACAGCAGGTAGTAGACGAAGTACAGCCCCAGCCCGATCAGGAAGGTCGGGTTGCCCAGTTCGCGGAAGGGCAGCAGCGGCGCGTGGTGCCGCCACTGGTGCCAGAAGAAGGCGGCGATCGCGGCCACCGCGGCCACGCCCAGCACCAGCAGGTGCGCAGGCTGCGAGAGGAAGTCGTAGCGCGCGCTGAGCAGCAGCCACTGCAGTGCGAACACACCGAGCGCGAAGCCGGCCAGCGCCAGCAGCGGCCAGGGCTGCCGCGCCGCCTGCGGGTGCGCATCCGGCAACAGCCAGGCCGCACCCACGAGCGCGATCGCCGCCGGCGGCATCGCGCCGAAGAACACCCAGGACCAGCCGCCGGCGTCCACCAGCCACGCGGCCACGATGGGCGCGGCCGCGGTACTGCCCAACACCCACAGGATGAAGACGCGCACGGCCGGCGCCCGTTCGGCCGGCGGGAACATCAGGTTGACCAGGATGCGGCTGCTGGTGAACAGCGCGCCGCCGCCCAGCCCTTGCACGAAGCGCGCTGCGGCCAGGCCGCCGACGCTGGTGCTCAGTCCGCTCGCCAGGCAGCCGGCGAGGAACAGCGCCAGCGAAGCCGCGACGTAGCGGCGATAGCCGAAGCGGCGCGACAGCCATTGCTGCTGCACGATCATCAGCAGGCTGCCGGCGGCATAGCTCCCCTGGATGGCCACCAGGTCGTGCGGCGCGCCCTCGACGCCGCCCAGGATGTGGCCGGCGGCGAACACGAACATCAGGTTCTCGAAGAACTCCACGCCCACGGCCAGGCCCAGCAGGTTCATCGCGAGCCGCTTGCGCAGGTCGTGGCTGACCAGCGTCGCGCTCATTCCTCGCCCTCGTCCGCCGTCGCCTTGTTCAGGGCGCGCAGGCCTTGGATCATGCCGTCCAACGCCGCCGGCTCGAAGCCGGACCACCAGCTGCGGTAGGCCTCGTGCATCGCTGGAGAAGCTTGGGCGAACAGCTTGCGGCCGGCCGCCGTGAGTTCGAGCTCCAGGCCCCGGCGGTCCTCCACCTTCGGCTTGCGCTTGATCAGGCTGCGCTGCTCCAGGCCATCCAGCAGGCGCGTGATCTGCGTGCGGGTGGCGTCCAGCGAGGCGCTCAGCTCGGACGGCTGGATGGCTTCGCCGCCGCGGGTGTTGAGGATGGCCAGCGCCAGGTACTCGCGCATGCTCAGGCCGAAGGGCGCCACGACCTCCTCGATGCGGCGCTCCAGGTTGTAGACCGCGTGGAACAGCAGCCGCGTCGCCAGCGCCGGCTGGCGCGGCACCGAGGGCGAACCGCGGAAGTAGCGCTCCAGGCGGTCTTCGTAGCTGGGCATGGCGGCCTCCTATTGATTTCAAATGAAACTATACCATATGAAATCAATTGGCGTCGGACCGGGGCTGCGCGACGCCAGGCAAGCGATGCGCGACGACCGCGCCCCTTACAGTTGCGCGCCATGCATCCCAATCTGTACGCGCTGGGCGCGATCGCGCTGTGGGCTTCGCTCGCCACGCTGGGCGTGTCGCTGCGGCACGTGCCGCCCTTCCTGCTGACCGGCCTGGCGCTGGTGATCGGCAGCGTGCCGGCCTGGCCGCTGGTGAAGCAGTGGAAGGTGCCGCCGCGCACGCTGGCGCTGGGCATCTACGGGCTGTTCGGCTACCACTTCCTGCTGTTCATCGCGCTGCGCATCGCGCCGCCGGTGGAAGCGAACCTGGTCAACTACCTGTGGCCGCTGTTCATCGTGGTCCTGGCGCCGCTGTTCCTGCCCGGGCTGCAGCTGAAGCCCGCGCACGTGCTGGCGGCGCTGGCCGGCTTCGCGGGCGCCGCCGTTGCCATCCTCGGGGGCGGCGGAGCACAGGGCAAGTGGTCCTGGGGCTATCTGCCGGCGCTGGGCGCCGCGTTCATGTGGGCGAGCTACTCGCTCGGCACGCGGCGGGTCGCAGCCTTTCCGACGGCCGCCATCGGCCTGTTCGGGCTGGTCTCGGGCCTGCTCTCGCTGGCCTGCCACTGGTGGCTGGAGCCTGCGGTGGAACTGGCGCCGCGCGACTGGCTGCTGGTCGCGGTGATGGGCCTGGGGCCGCTGGGCGCCGCCTTCTTCCTCTGGGACAAGGCGCTGAAAGGCGGCGACGCGCGGCAGATCGGCATCCTGAGCTACATCACGCCGCTGGCGTCGACGACGCTGCTGGTGCTGGCGACGGGCCGCGGCTTCAGCGCCAGCATCGTGCTGGCCGCCGCGCTGATCATCGGCGCCGCCGTGCTGGGGACGCGCACGCGCGGGAGCTGAGCGCGCCGCTGTCCAGCGCAATAAGCGGCAGATGCCACGCTCTTTTCCGCGCAGCGCCCGCGCGCGTCCTGCGGAGAATCGGCGGATGGATCTCTCGCTGCCCCCTGCTTCGCCTGCTACCGCGGAAGGCTTCCTGCGCCGCCCCCTGCTGGATGCGCATGGCGCGCTGCAAGGCTACGAGCTGGCCAGCGCCGGCGGCCGGCAGACCGCGCGCGCGCTGCTGCAACAGGCCGACCTGCCGCAACTGGCGAAGCACCGCCTGCTGGTGCTGCCCGCCACGCCCGCCTGCCTCGATGACCTGCCGCTGGACCAGTTGCCGCCGGAGCACCTGGTGCTGCTGGTGGACACGCCGGCCGGCGACGATCCGGCCGAGATCGAGCGCCTGCTGCCCGTGCTGGCCGCCCTGCGCGCCCGCAAGGTGCGCCTGGCCTTCGGCATGACCGCGCTGAAGAAGGCGTATTCCGGCTGGCTGGGACTCGCGCACTACATCCGCGTCGACCTGGCGGCCCTGGCCCCGCAGCGCTTGGACATGGTGGTGAGCTTCATCACGCGGCAGACACCCGCAGAGGCCATCGCCACCGGCGTACACCACGCCGAACAGGTGGAGCAGCTGCGCGCCCTGGGCGTCACGCTGTTCCAGGGCGACTGGTTTTCGCGGCCCAGCGCCAAGGCCAAGGGCGTGATCCAGCCTTCGCAAGGCGTCCTCATCGAGATGATCAACCTGCTGCAGCGCGGCGCCGATGCCCACGAGATCGCACCACTGATCAAGCGCGACCCTTCGCTGTCCTTCAACCTGCTGCGCGTGATCAATGCGGCCAGCAACGGCTTCGCCTTCGAGGTGACTTCGCTGCAGCACGCCGTGATGTTGCTGGGGAACAAGCGCCTGCTGCGCTGGGCCGCCGCGCTGATGGCGCAGGCCCGCGCACCCGGCGCCGCGCCGGCGCTCGCGCCGGTGGCGCTGACGCGCGGCCGGCTGATGGAGCTGCTGGCGCGCGAACTGCTGTCGCCGCAGGACTGCGACAACGCCTTCGTCACCGGCGTGTTCTCGCTGCTGGATGCCTTGCTGGACATGCCGATGGCGGATGCCCTGGGTTCGCTGGCCCTGCCCGAGCCGGTGGCCGATGTGTTGTTGCGCGGCCAAGGCCTGCTGGCGCCCTTCCTGGTGCTGACGATCGCCTGCGAGAACCATGACGATGCCGCCTTCGCGCGTGCGGCCGAAGAACTGCACCTGACCGGCGCGCAGATCAACTGGGCCCACCTGCAGGCCCTGGCCTGGGCCGACGAAGTCTCGACCGGCTGGTAGCCGCGCTCAGGCCAGCAGGGCCAGCGCCGGATCTTCGGCGTCCACCACCTGCTGCGCCCAGGCGACCAGGCGCGAGGTGTCCGAGCGCAGCACTTCCTGCTTCACCGCCAGGATCTGCGCCGGGTGCATGGAGAAGCTGCGCAGGCCCAGGCCCAGCAGCAGCTTGGTGAACTGCGTGTCGCCAGCCATTTCGCCGCACACGCTGACCGGCTTGCCCTGGCGCCGGCATTCCGCAATGGTGTCAGCCACCAGCCGCAGCACCGCCGGGTGGCAAGGGTCGTACAGGTGCGCCACCGATTCGTCGGCGCGGTCGATCGCCAGCGTGTACTGGATCAGGTCGTTGGTGCCGATCGACAGGAAGTCGAAGTACTTGAGGAAGGTGCGCACCTGCAGCGCCGCCGCCGGCACTTCGATCATCGCCCCGATCGGCACGGAGCCGTAGGGCACGCCGCGGTTATCGAGTTCGGCCCGCGCGAAGTCGACCAGCGACAGCGTCTGCCGGATCTCGCGCGCATGCGCCAGCATCGGCACCAGCATGTTCACCTTGCCATGCGCAGCGGCGCGCAGGATGGCGCGCAGCTGGGTGCGGAACATCTCGGGCTCGGCCAGGCTCCAGCGGATGGCGCGCAGGCCCAGCGCCGGGTTCAGGTGGGCGGCGTCACGGCGCGAATCGTCCAGCGGCTTGTCGGCGCCCACGTCCACGGTGCGGATCGTGACCGGCAGGCCCTGCATGCCCTCGATCGCCTTGCAATACGCGCGGTACTGCTCCTCCTCGTCCGGCAGGTCGCCCTTGCGGCCCATGAAGAGGAACTCGCTGCGGAACAGGCCCACGCCGACGGCGCCGGCCTTCACCGCGCCTTCGGCGTCCTCCGGCATCTCGATGTTGGCGACCAGTTCCACCTTCTCGCCGTCCAGCGTCACCGCCGGCGTGTGGCGCAGCCGGTTCAGGCGGCCGCGTTCGAGTTCGGCCTGGCGCTGCTTGAAACCGTATTCGGCCAGGATGATCGGCGACGGGTCGACGATCATCACGCCGCCATCGCCGTCCACCACCACCCAGTCGTCCTGCCGCACCAGCTGGCTGGCACTGCGCGCGCCCACCACCGCGGGGATGTCCATGCTGCGCGCGACGATCGCCGTGTGCGAGGTGCGGCCGCCGACGTCGGTGACGAAGCCGGCGAACACGCTCTGCTTGAACTGCAGCATGTCGGCCGGCGAGAGGTCGTGCGCGACGAGGACGAGCGGGACATCGACGCTGTCGTCCAGCAGCAGGTCCTGCTGCGTCTTGCGCCGCGAGGCCGGCGGCTGCGCCACCGGCGAGCCCATGCCCTTCATGTAGCGCAGGATGCGCTCGGCGACCTGTTCGAGGTCGGCCTTGCGCTCGCGCAGGTAGTCGTCCTCCATGTCGTCGAACTGGCGCGACAGCACTTCCAGCTGCGTCGTCAGCGCCCACTCGGCGTTGTACAGGCGTTCCGTGATCCAGTGCTTGACGCCGCTGATCAGCTCTTCGTCCTGCAGCAGCATCAGGTGCACGTCCAGCAGCGCCGACAGCTCGTGCGGCGCTTCCTTCGGGCCCATCTGCGTGATGGTCTGCTGCAGCCGGTGGATTTCCTCGATGACCGCGTTGCGGCCGACGCGCACGCGCTCGATCTCGCTTTCGACCTGCGCCGGCTGGATGAAATAGTGGGCGACGTCCGCGCGGCCCGAGCCCACGACCACCGCGCGCCCGATCGCAATGCCTCGGGCGACGGCGGTGCCATGGACGCTGAAGGTCATTTACTCGCCTTCCCCGAACTTGTCGTTGATCAGGGCGAGAAGCGCATTCATCGCCTCTTCCTCGCGCTCGCCGTCGGTCTCCAGCGTCACCTCGGTGCCGATGCCGGCGGCCAGCATCATCACGCCCATGATGCTCTTGGCGTTGACGCGGCGTTCGCCGCGGCTGAGCCAGACCTCGCAGGGGAAGCTGCCTGCCAGCTTGGTGAGCTTGGCGGAGGCCCGGGCGTGCAGCCCGAGCTTATTGCTGATGGTCGTGTTCTTCTTGATCATGGTTCCGTCTGGGCTGGTTCTGCGGCGCGGAGATGGCCACCTGCATCACGCCCTGGGTGCCGCCGATGACCGCGCGCGACACCAGCGTGTCCAGCGGCTCGTGGCGATAGGTGACGCTGCGCAACAGCATGGGCAGGTTCACCCCCGTGATGAGGCGCGAGTTCACGCCGTCCACCAGCTTCTGCGCCACGTTGCTGGGCGTGGCCCCGAAGATGTCGGTCAGGACCAGCACGCCCTTGACGCCGGGCTGCTCCTGCAACTGCTCGAGTGCGATGCGCGCCGCGCCCAGCGTTTCCTCCGGCTGGAGGTTGGGCTGCACGTCGATTGCCATCACCGTGGCGCCGCAGTCCGGGAAGACGTGCAGCGCGCACTGCCGCAGGGCATTGGCCAGCGGTGCGTGGGCGATCAGCAGGATGGCGTTCATGGCGCTTTCGTCCGATTATGGCTTCTGGCCCAGAGAAACCAGCCATAGGAGAGCACGCTGGTGGCCAGGTAGGCCGCGAAGGCGGCGCGGAATGACGACACTTCGTCCCAGCCCAGGGCCTGGAAGGCGTCCACCGCCACCCCGATGCCCCACTGGACGGCGAAGGTGCCGAGGAAGATGACCAGGTTGTAGGCCGACAGCGCCCGGCCGGCCAGGGAGGCCGGGAACACCATGCCCACCGCGGGCTGGGCCAGCGACAGGCAGGTGCTGGCGACGCAGAACAAGGCCAGCGCCCAGGCACCCGCCAGCGGCCCGAGGACGACGATCGCCGCCAGCACCAGCAGCACGAGGGGCATGCCCCAGGCGATCAACCGGTCGGTCCGGTAGCCGTTGCGCTGCAGCCAGGGGTTGGCCCAGCCCCAGGTCCAGAAGGACACCAGCATGCAGCAGTTGATGGTGAAGAGGCCGCCGGCCGCCTGCAGCGGCGTGTAGCCCGCCACCCGCGACAGCCAGGGCCCGGCCCACAGGGCCTGGATGGCGATCATGCCGCCGTAGCTGAAGATGCCGATGGGCGTCATCTGCCGGAAATAGGGGTGGCGCCAGACCTCCGCATAGCTGCCGCGCGGGCCGCCGGTGCTGTCGTCCTTGCTCCAGTCCGGCACGCGCCAGGCGATCACGAACATGGCCAACGCCATCAGGACGGCCAGTACCCAGAACAACGGCCGCCAGCCCACCAGCGGCAGCATCCACTGCACCGGCAAGGTCGAAGCCACCATGCCCATGGAGCCGGTCATGAGCATCCAGGAGTTGGTGCGCAACTGCACCGCCGGCGTGAACCAGCGGCGGAAGCCGGTCAGCGGCGCCATCAGGCAGGAGCTGACGCCGATGCCGCACAGCACGCGCGAAGCCAGCAGCGCGTAGAAGTTCTGCGCAAGCGCAAAGGCCACGCAGCCCAGGACGGCGAAGGCGACGAAACCCAGGATCACCTTGCGCGGGCCGTGGCGGTCCAGCCAGGTGCCCAGCGGCAGCTGGATCAGCGCGAAGCCCAGGAAATAGCCGCCGGCGAGCAGCCCCAGCTCGCGCGCGTTCAGGTGGAACTCCTGCGTCAGCGCGGGCGACAGCGTCGCCGTGATCGCGCGCAGCACCGCGGCGAAGAAGTAGGCAAAGGCGAAGGCAAGGAACACCGCCACGGCCTGGCGGCGAGCGAGCACGGACATGGACTGCTTTTTTGGATGGGGAGTGGCCTCTGGCGGGCCGCATCCCATTATCGGTTTCCCGATAATGCGGCCATGAATGCCCTGGATGGAATCCGTGTGCTGGACCTGTCGCGCGTACTGGCGGGTCCCTGGTGCACACAGACGCTCGCCGATCTCGGCGCCGATGTGATCAAGGTGGAGCGCCCGGGCAGCGGCGACGACACCCGCGGCTGGGGCCCGCCCTTCCTGAAGGACCGCGCGGGCGCCGACACCGCCGAGGCCGCGTACTACCTCGGTACCAATCGCAACAAGCGCTCCATCACCTGCGACATCGCCCGGCCCGAAGGCCAGGCGCTGGTGCGCGAGCTGGCAAGGCATTGCCACGTGTTCGTCGAGAACTTCAAGGTCGGCGACATGGCGCGCTACGGCCTCGACTACGCGGCGCTCTCCAAGATCAACCCCGCGCTGGTCTACTGCAGCATCACCGGCTTCGGCCAGACCGGGCCCTACAGCGAGCGCGCCGGCTACGACTACGCCGTGCAAGGCATGGGCGGCCTCATGAGCATCACGGGCGAGCGCGACGACCTCGGTGGCGGCCCGCAGAAGGTTGGCGTCGCCGTGGCCGACCTCTTCACCGGCATGTATTCGACGGTGGCCATCCTGGCAGCGATCCGCCACGCCGAGCGCAGCGGCCAGGGCCAGCACCTGGACATGGCGCTGCTCGATGCGCAGGTGGCGATGCTCGCCAACCTGGGCGCCGGCTACCTGGTGAGCGGCAAGGTGCCGGGCCGCGCCGGCAACGCGCACCAGAACATCGTGCCCTACCAGGTGTTCGAAGTGGCGCCCGCCGAAGACGGCCACAAGGACTTCATCATCCTCGCCGTCGGCAACGACGGCCAGTACGCCAAGTTCTGCCAGGTGGCGGGGCGGCCGGAGCTGGCCACCGACCCGCGCTTCGTGAAGAACCAGGACCGCGTGCGCAATCGCGGCGAACTGGTGCCGGTGCTCGAAGAGGTGATGAAGACCCGGCGCAAGGCCGACTGGCTGGGCGCACTGGAAGCGGCCAAGGTGCCCTGCGGCGCGATCAACAACCTCGCCGAAGTCTTTGCCGACCCGCACGTGCAGCAGCGCGAAATGATCCACGACTGGGAGCACCCGCTTTCCGGGCCGCTGCGCCTGGTGTCCAGCCCGATCAAGATGAGCGCCACGCCGGTGCGCACCGACGCGCCGCCGCCGCTGCTGGGCGAGCACACCGAGGAGATCCTGCGCGAAGTGCTGGGCGCAAACGCCGAACGCATCGCGCAACTCAAGGACCAGGAGATCATCTGATGGCCAACTTCGTCCTCGTTCACGGCGCCTGGCATGGCGGCTGGTGCTGGCAACGCGTGGTGCAGCCGCTGGCGGCGCAGGGCCATCGGGTGTATCCGGTCACGCTGACCGGCGTGGGCGAGCGTGCGCACCTGCTGTCTTCGCTCATCACGCTGGAGACGCACGTCGCCGACGTGGCGGGCGTGATCGAAGCCGAGGAACTGCAGGACGTGGTGCTGGCCGTGCACTCGTATGGCGGCATGATTGGCACGGCCATTGCGGACCGCATGCCACAGCGCCTGAAGCACCTGGTCTACGTCGATGCCGTGGTGCCCAAGCCCGGCGAAAGCTGGAGCGGCACGCACGCCGGCGCCACGCGCGAGGCGCGTATCGCGGCGGCGCAGGCCTCGCCCGACTACGCCTTCCCGCCGCCGGACCCGAGCGTGTTCGGCCTGCACGCGCAGGACCATGCGTGGGTGCAAAGACGGCAGACGCCGCACCCGGGCCACACTTACCAGGCGCCGCTGGACTTCGACCCGAAGCGGGTCGCCGGCGTGCCGCGCACCTTCATCGACTGCACGGCGCCGCCGCTGGCAACCATCGACGTGATCCGCCGCCGTGTCAGAGATCCGCGTTACTGGGACGGCGCCTGGGTTGGCGGCGCCGGCATGCGCGTGGTGGAGATGGCCACCGGGCACGACCCGATGATCAGCGCGCCGGACGACCTGGTGCGCTTGCTCCTGACCTGCGCCTGATCGGCATCAAGCGTGAACTTTCCGGATGGAGGACAATCCCAGCCGGAAGAAGGCAGACCATGAACGCAAAGCTGAAACTGGCCCTGGGCGCCGCCGCCATCGCGGTGGCGGGTGCGGCCGCCGTGTTCGTGACCACCAGCTCCGCCGCCGCGCCCGACAGCACCTTCGTGCTCCTGGACGGCAGCAAGCGCACCACCACGGACCTGAAGGGCAAGGTCACGCTGGTCAACTTCTGGGCCACCAGCTGCGTCACCTGCGTGGCCGAGATGCCGAAGATGGTCCAGACCTTCAACATGTACCACGCGAAGGGCTACGACCACCTCGGCGTGGCCATGAGCTACGACCCGCCCAGCTACGTGGTCAGCTACACCGAAACGCGCAAGCTGCCCTTCCAGGTGGCGATCGACAACACCGGTTCCGTGGCCAAGGCCTGGGGCGAAGTGCAGCTCACGCCCACGTCCTATCTCGTGAACAAGAAGGGCGAGATCGTGAAGCGCTATGTGGGCGAGCCGGACTTCGACGAACTGCACCGGCTGATCGAGAAGCTGCTCGCCGAAACCTGAGGCGGCGACGCCCCAAGTGGAAAGCCCCGCATCGCGGGGCTTTTGCTTTTTACGGGTTGTTCCGGAAGCTGTCGTGGCAGGACTTGCAGGTCTGCGCCGTGTTGCCGAAGGCGGTCTTCAGCGTGTCCAGGTTCTCGGTCCTGGCGGCGGCGACCAGTTTCACGGTGGCGGCCTGCAGGTTCTCGCCGTGCTCCTTGAACTTGGCGGGCTCCGCCCAGATGGCGGGCTTCGTCAGGTCCGACAGCTTCTCGGTGTTCTGCGTGAAGGCGGGCCAGGGCAGCTTGGAGAGCTCCGACACCAGTTCCGCATTGGCGATCGCCGCCTTGGCGTCGTAGGGCGCGCGGCCGTTCACCATCGCGCCGATGCGGCCGAAATGGTTCGACATGACGACCATCACGCCCTTGCGGTACTTGACCGCGTCTTCGGGCTTGGCGAACTGGGCGGAGGCCGGCGCGGCGAAAGCGCAGGCGGCGGCCGCGAGGGCCAGGGAGGCGGCAAACTTCATCGGTTGTTCTCCAGGGTAGGAATCCGTGCCACAGCGGCAGACCGCGAGCCGTGAAAAAAGTTTCATGCGGAACTCGCGGCACCGGGAAAATACCAAGCTTTGGACGCGGCCCCAACGGGCGTGTCGTCGCGAACCAACAAAACAACAGGAGCAGTTCATGGCCCATCGCGTGCGTGTCTGGGACCTTCCCACGCGCGTCTTCCACTGGCTGCTGGTGGCCTGCGTCATCGGCCTCGTTGCCACCGGCTATACCGGCGGCGGGTGGATGGAGTGGCATGCGCGCCTGGGCTACACGGTGCTGGCGCTGCTGCTGTTCCGGCTGGTGTGGGGCTTCATCGGCGGGCGCTGGACGCGCTTTGCCAGCTTCATCTACCACCCGCGCAGCCTGGTGGCGCACCTGCGCGGGCGCTCGCATCCGGACCATCTGGTGGGGCACACGCCGCTGGGCGCGGGCTCGGTGTTCGCCATGCTGCTGGTGCTGCTGGCGCAGGCGGCCACCGGCCTCATCGCCGACGACGACGCCGGCTTCACCGGCCCGCTGAATCGCTTCGTGTCCAATGCGCGCGGGCTCGCCGCCACCTGGTACCACAAGGAGATCGGCCAGCGGGTCCTCATCTGCCTGGTGCTGCTGCATATCGCCGCGGTGCTCTGGTTCCAGTTCGGCAAGCGGCAGGACCTGGTGGGGCCGATGATCGGCGGCGACAAGCAGCTGGCCGCGCCGGCATCGTCCTCGCGTGACGACGCCGTCTCGCGCATCACCGCGCTGGTGGTGATCGCCCTCGCCGCGGGCCTCGTGCTGTGGGTGGTGCGGCTCGGGACTGCTCAGCCGTAACGGATTGCTAAACTTTCCGTCCGACCACTCCGTTTCCGGACACTTGGACACCGCCCTCTTACCCGTGCTCGAACTGGCCGCCGCCACCGAGGCACGCGAGCTCGACGAAGCGCGAGCGATCATCCGGGAGTACGCCGCAGGCCTGGGCGTCGACCTCTGCTTCCAGAACCTCGAAGAGGAACTCGCCGGCCTGCCCGGCGACTACGCCCCGCCGCGCGGCGCCCTGCTGCTCGCGCGCGTGGACGGCGAACTGGCGGGCTGCTGCTGCCTGCGGCCCCTGGATGCCTCCGACTACGCCAACGCCGCGGAGATGAAGCGCCTGTACGTGCGCAAGGCCTTCCGCGGCTTCGGCCTGGGCCGCCGGCTGGCGGAAGCGGTGCTGGACGCCGCCCGCAGCGGCGGCTACGACTGCGTGCTGCTGGACACGCTGGACGACATGGAATCGGCGCGGGCACTGTACGAGGACCTCGGCTTCGAGGCCATCCCGCCCTACTACCACAACCCGATTCCCGGGGCGCACTACCTCAAGGCGGACCTGTGGAACAGCGGGCCCGCGCCCTTGTCGTCACGGTTTCCTTGAACGCCGGCTCGCGGCGTTCAAGGGGATGGTCTCTTAGGCCTTCACCTGGGACAGCATGGTCCCGGCGTCGCTGACCTCGAACTTGCCCGGCGCTTCGACGTTGAGCGTCTGCACCTTGCCGTCCTTCACCAGCATCGAATAGCGGTTGCTGCGCACGCCCATGCCGCGAGCCGTGAGGTCCAGCGTCAGGCCCGTGGCCTTGGCGAAGTCGCCGCTGCCGTCGGCCAGCATGCGCACCTTGCCGGCGGACTTCTGGTCGCGCGCCCAGGCGCCCATCACGAAGGCGTCGTTGACGCTCACGCACCAGATCTCGTCGACGCCGGCGCCCTTCAGGTCGTTGAACTTCTCCACGTAGCCGGGCACGTGCTTGGCGGAGCAGGTGGGCGTGAAGGCGCCAGGCAGCGCGAACAGGGCGATGGTCTTGCCCTTGGTGGCATCCGCCACCTTCACCGGGTTGGGGCCGATGCTGCAGCCATTGCCCTCGACTTCCGAGTATTCCTGCAGGGTGACATCCGGGAGTTGGTCGCCGACCTTGATCATGTATTTGCTCCTCAAAAAGAAAAACGGCCCACGATTGTGGGCCGTTTTTGCGTGGCTTGCAGCCGGGGCTTCTTAGACCTCGGACGCCTTCTCGACCAGGCGGGTCGCAACCCAGTTCTTGGTCTTGGAGAGAGGCCTGCTTTCGGTGATCTCGACTACGTCGCCGGTGTGGTACTCGCCCTTTTCGTCATGGGCGTGGTACTTGGACGACTTCATCACGATCTTGCCGTACAGCTCGTGCTTCACACGACGCTCCACCATCACGGTCACGGTCTTGGCGCGCTTGTCGCTGACGACCTTGCCGATCAGGGTGCGCTTGAGGGAGGTCTTGGCTTCCGTCATGGTCACTCCTGATTATTTGGCGGATTCCGCACGCTTTTGCGCCAGGATGGTCTTGGCGCGAGCGATGTCACGGCGCGTGGAACGCAGCGTGGCGGTGTTGTTGAGTTGTTGCGTGGCCTTCTGCATGCGCAGACCGAAATGGGCCTTCTGCAGGCTCTTCACTTCGGCTTCCACGCCGGCGGCGTCCTTGGAACGGAGATCCTTGGCTTTCGTCATGTTCTCTGCTCCTCTTACTGGCCGATCATGCGGGTAACGAACGTGGTGCGCAGCGGCAGCTTGGCGGCAGCCAGCTTGAACGCTTCGCGAGCGAGTTCCTCGGGCACGCCGACGATCTCGAACACGACCTTGCCCGGCTGGATTTCAGCCACGTAGTACTCGGGGTTGCCCTTGCCGTTACCCATACGCACTTCAGCGGGCTTCTGGGAGATCGGCTTGTCGGGAAACACGCGGATCCAGATGCGGCCGCCACGCTTCACGTGACGGGAGATCGCGCGACGCGCGGCCTCGATCTGGCGCGCCGTGAGGCGGCCGCGGTCGGTGCACTTCAGGCCGAAGTCGCCGAAGGCGACGGAGTTGCCGGTGGTGGCAACGCCGGTGTTACGGCCTTTTTGCTCTTTGCGGTATTTGCGGCGAGCGGGTTGCAGCATTTGTTCTCTCCTTTACCGTCGGGTCAGCTCTTGCTGCCCGGCGCGGGACGGGCCACGCGCTTAACGGTAGATTTCGGCGCTTCCGCGCCTCCGGTTGCTTCGGCGGGCTTGTCGCTGCCTTCGGCGGGTGCCACGTTGGTCGCACCGGTGCCGGTGCCGGCGTCGCGGCGCGGGCCACGGCCACCGCCACGGCGATCGCCGCCGGGGCCGCCACGGCGGTCGCCGTCACGGCGCGGGCCACGCGGGCCACGGCGCTCTTCGCCTTCGGGACGCGGCGTGCTGTCCAGGGACGGCACGTCGGTGCGGCCCAGGGTGTCGCCCTTGTAGACCCACACCTTGACGCCGATGACGCCGTAGGTGGTCTTGGCTTCGGAGAAGCCGTAGTCGATGTCCGCGCGCAGCGTGTGCAGCGGCACACGGCCTTCGCGGTACCACTCGGTACGGGCGATTTCGATGCCGTTCAGGCGGCCGGAGGACATGATCTTGATGCCCTGGGCGCCCAGGCGCATCGCGTTCTGCATGGCGCGCTTCATCGCGCGGCGGAACATGATGCGCTTTTCGAGCTGCTGGGTGATCGAGTCGGCGATCAGCTGGGCATCGACTTCGGGCTTGCGCACTTCCTCGATGTTCACAGCAACCGGCACGCCCAGGCGGACGGCGAGTTCCTTCTTCAGGTTCTCGATGTCCTCGCCCTTCTTACCGATCACCACGCCCGGGCGGGCGGAGTAGATCGTGATGCGGGCGTTCTTGGCGGGGCGCTCGATCAGCACGCGGCTGACGGCCGCGTTCTTCAGCTTGGTCTTCAGGTAGTCGCGGACCTTGATGTCTTCGCCGAGCATGTCGGAGAAGTCACGGTTGTTCGCGTACCAGCGGGAATTCCAGTTACGGGTGACGGCCAGGCGGAAGCCGGTCGGATGGATCTTCTGTCCCATGTTCTTCCTTGCCTCTTAGTTGCCGACGGTCACGTAGACGTGGCAGGTGCCCTTGCTGATGCGGTTGCCGCGGCCCTTGGCGCGGGCGGCGAAACGCTTCAGGGTGGCGCCCTGTTCCACGTAGATGGTCTTGACCTTCAGTTCATCGATGTCGACACCATCGTTGTGCTCGGCGTTCGCGATCGCGGACTCCAGCACCTTCTTGATGATGACGGCACCCTTCTTCTGGGTGAAGGCCAGGACGTTCAGGGCCTGGTCCACTTTCTTGCCGCGGATCAGGTCGGCCACGAGGCGGCCCTTGTCGACCGACAGGCGAACGCCGCGCAGGACTGCTTTGGTTTCAGCCATGGTTCAGCCTCACTTCTTCACGACTTTTTTGTCGGCGGGGTGACCCTTGAAGGTGCGCGTCAGGGCGAATTCGCCCAGCTTGTGGCCCACCATCTGGTCGGTGATGTAGACCGGCACGTGCTGCTTGCCGTTGTGCACGGCGATGGTCAGGCCGATGAAATCGGGCAGGACCATGGAGCGGCGCGACCAGGTCTTGATCGGCTTCTTGTCCTTGACGGCGACGGCCTTTTCGACCTTGGCCACCAGGTGGTGGTCCACAAACGGACCCTTCTTGAGAGAACGCGTCATTTGTGCGACCCCTTACTTCTTGCGACGCGAGACGATGAACGTCTGCGTGCGCTTGTTGTTGCGAGTACGGTAACCCTTGGTCAGGTTGCCCCACGGGTCGACAGGATGGCGGCCTTCGCCGGTCTTGCCTTCGCCGCCACCGTGCGGGTGGTCGACCGGGTTCATCACCACGCCGCGGACGGTCGGGCGGATGCCCATGTGGCGCTTGACACCGGCCTTGCCCAGTTGGCGCAGGCTGTGTTCTTCGTTGGCCACTTCACCGATGGTGGCGCGGCACTCGATGTGGATCTTGCGGACCTCACCGGAGCGCATGCGAACCTGGGCGTAGGTGCCTTCGCGAGCCAGCAGCGTCGCGGAGGTGCCCGCCGAACGCACGATCTGCGCGCCCTTGCCGGGTTGCAGTTCGATGCAGTGGATCGTGGAACCCACCGGGATGTTGCGGATCGGCAGCGTGTTGCCGGCGCGGATCGGCGCCTCGGCACCGGAGAGCAGCGTGGAGCCGACCACCACGCCACGCGGGGCGATGATGTAGCGGCGCTCGCCGTCGGCGTACACCACCAGGGCCAGGTGGGCCGAGCGGTTCGGGTCGTACTCGATGCGCTCGACCTTCGCCGGGATGCCGTCCTTGTTGCGGACGAAATCGACCACGCGGTAGTGGTGCTTGTGGCCACCGCCCTTGTGGCGGGTGGTGATGTGGCCGTTGTTGTTGCGGCCGGCCTTCTGGAACTGGGGCTCCAGCAGGGGCGCGTAAGGCGCGCCCTTGTGCAGGTGGTCGCGCGAGATCTTGACCGTGCCGCGCTGGCCCGGCGTCGTCGGCTTGAGCTTGATGACTGCCATGATTAAGCGGCCTCCCCGGAGAAGTTCAGCTCCTGGCCCGGCTGCAGCGTCACGTACGCCTTGCGCACGTTGTCGCGGCGACCGACGGAACGGCCGAAGCGCTTCGTCTTGCCCTTGATGTTGAGGACGGACACGCCCTTCACCTGCACGTTGAACATCAGTTCGACGGCGGCCTTGATCTCGGGCTTGGTGGCGTCCTGCAGGACCTTGAAGGTCACGGCATTGCTCTTGTCCGCCACGAGCGTCGCCTTCTCGGAGACGATGGGGGCGACCAGCACCTGCATCAGGCGGCCTTCGTCAAACTTTTTCGGAGTCGCGCTCATGCGAACATCTCCTTCAGCTTGTCGATCGCGCCCTTGGTGACGAGCACTTTCTTGTAATGGACCAGCGACACCGGATCGGCGTAGCGCGGCTCGACGATGTACACGTGCGGCAGGTTGCGCGACGCGAGGAGCAGGTTCTCGTCGACTTCGTCGGCGATCACCATCACCGACTCCAGGTTCATGGCCTTGAACTTGGCGGCCAGCTGCTTGGTCTTGGGGCTGTCGACCTTGAGGGATTCGACAACGGCCAGGCGACCGTCACGGGCCAGCTGGGAGAAGATGGACGCCATGCCGGCGCGGTACATCTTCTTGTTGATCTTCTGGGTGAAGTTCTCGTCCGGGCTGTTCGGGAAGATCCGGCCGCCCCCGCGCCACAGCGGCGAGGACGTCATACCGGCACGGGCGCGGCCCGTGCCCTTCTGGCGGAACGGCTTCTTGGTCGAGTGCTTGACCTGCTCGCGGTCCTTCTGGGCGCGCGTGCCTTGGCGGGCGTTGGCCTGGAAAGCAACGACGATCTGGTGCACCAGGGCTTCGTTGTATTCGCGGCCGAACACGGTCTCGGGCGCGTCAAACTTGGACGCGGCCTGGCCTTGCTCGTTCAGGAGTTCGAGTTGCATTTACTTCTTCCCCTTCTCGGCCTTGGCCTGGACCTGGACCGGCTTGGGCTGGCCCTTGGCGGCGAGGCGGACGGTCACGAAGCCGTTCTTGGCGCCGGGGACGGCACCCTTGACCAGCAGCAGGCCGCGGGTCTCGTCGACCCGGACCACGTCGAGGTTCTGGGTGGTGCAGGTCACGTCGCCCATGTGGCCCGACATGCGCTTGCCCGGGAACACGCGGCCCGGGTCCTGCGCCATCGAGATCGAGCCCGGCACGTTGTGCGAACGGCTGTTACCGTGCGACGCGCGCTGCGAGCTGAAGTTGTGGCGGCGGATGGTGCCCGTGAAGCCCTTGCCGATGGAGGTGCCCTGCACGTCGACCAGCTGGCCGGCGGAGAAGACGTCCTGCACCGGAATCGCGGCGCCGGCCTTGTACTTGGCGGCGGCCTCGGCGTCGAGGCGGAATTCACGGATGATTTCACCGGCTTCCACACCCGCCTTGGCGAGGTGGCCGGCCTGCGGCTTGGTCACGCGCGAGGTGCGGCGCGAACCGAACGTGACCTGCAGGGCCACGTAGCCGTCGGTGTCCTGGTTCTTGACCTGGGTCACGCGGTTGTTGGACACGTCCAGCACCGTGACAGGAACAGCGTCCCCGTCATCGGTGAACAGGCGCATCATGCCCACCTTGCGGCCCAGCAACCCGAGGCTGCTCAGACTCATGTTGTTACTCCGTTGCTCTCGCCGCGGCCGCTGCAATTGGCTGCCGCGTTTGAAATACGAGAGAGGGTTGATCACGCCGACCAGCCATCTGGTTCTCGGCGACAAAATAGCTCCGCCCGGCCAAAACCGAGCGAAGCCCGCAATTGTAGCAGCCTTCGGTCCGGCTTGCCAAGCCGGCGCTGCCTAGGGAATTCGGAAGGAGCGGCTCGGCAATTCGCTCCAGGGGCGCGAGGGACTCAGCCCTACCCTCGGTAGCATGTCCCCCAGCTCGTTCTCCCACTCCCAATGCATCGAAGGCGAAGGCCGCGATTCCGAAACCAGCCGCCGTGCCACGCGAGCCCTCGTCCTTCGGCTGACGCCCTGGCTCATCCTGGTGTTCTGGACGGTGTTGACAGTGACGGCGTTCCAGTAGGAAAAAAAAGGCCGCTTCCGCGGCCTCTTCTCCTTGGCGAACCGCAGTGCTTACTGCAGCTTGATCTCGACGTCCACGCCAGCCGGCAGGTCCAGCTTCATCAGGGCGTCGACCGTCTTGTCGGTCGGGTCGACGATGTCCATCAGGCGCTGGTGCGTCCGGATTTCGAACTGGTCGCGGCTCGACTTGTTGACGTGCGGCGAACGCAGGATGTCGAAGCGCTTCATGCGCGTCGGCAGGGGCACCGGGCCCTTGACGATAGCGCCGGTGCGCTTCGCCGTGTCGACGATTTCGGCGGCGGACTGGTCGATCAGCTTGTAATCGAAGGCCTTCAGGCGGATGCGGATCTTTTGCTGGGCCATGGTCATTACTCCATGATCTTGGCAACGACGCCGGCGCCGACGGTCTTGCCGCCTTCGCGGATGGCGAAGCGCAGGCCTTCTTCCATCGCGATCGGGGCGATCAGCTTGACGGTGATCGTCACGTTGTCGCCGGGCATGACCATTTCCTTGTCCTTCGGCAGCTCGATCGCGCCGGTCACGTCCGTCGTGCGGAAGTAGAACTGCGGGCGATAGTTGTTGAAGAACGGCGTGTGGCGGCCGCCTTCGTCCTTGGACAGCACGTAGATCTCGGCGGTGAAGTGCGTGTGCGGCTTCACGCTGCCCG
>NZ_JABBFX010000007.1 GCF_012927085.1 Ramlibacter agri
CAACATCAGCCAGGTGCGCGGCTCGAACTTCGCCGACCACCTGTACGGCAGCGACACGACGGCCTACGTCGAAGGCTTCGACGGGCGCGGCGGCAACGACACCATCGACGGGCGCGGCGGCATCGACCAGTACCGCATGGACGGCGCCACCACCGGCGGCAGCGTCGACCTGATGGCCGGCACGGCCAACGACGGCCAGGGCGGCACCGACACGCTGCTGAACATCGAGTGGGCGCGCGGCTCGGCCTTCAACGACACGCTCACGGGCAACGACGGCGCCAACAACCTGCAGGGCATGGACGGCAACGACTCGCTGGTCGGCAACGGCGGCAACGACAGCCTGTCCGGCGGCAACGGCCAGGACACGCTGTGGGGCGGGGCCGGCGACGACGTCCTTGACGGCGGGGCCAACGCGAACGGCGACTTCGACTGGGCCATCTTTGCCAACGCCACCGCGGCGCTGAACATCAACCTCGCCACCGGCCTGGCCACCGGCGAAGGGAACGACACCCTCGTCGGCATCGAAGCCGCGGTGGGCGGCTCGGGCGACGACACGCTGATCGGCAGCGCGGCCGACAACTTCCTGCGCGGCGGCGCCGGCAACGACTCGCTGGATGGCGGCGCGGGCTTCGACTGGATCGACTACCGCGGCACCACTGGCGCGGTGACCGTCAGCCTGGCGAACGGCACGGCCAGCGGCGCGGCCGGCAACGACGTGTTCTCCAACTTCGAGGCCATTCGCGGCGGCGGTGGCAACGACACGTTGATCGGCGACGCCGGCAACAACTGGATTCGCGGCATGCTGGGCGACGACTCCATCGACGGGGGCGGCGGCTTCGACATGGCCGACTATCGCGAGGCCACGGGCGACATGGTCGTCAGCCTGGCGACCCACACTTCGAGCGGCTCCGACGGCGCCGATACGCTGGTCAACATCGAGGGCCTGCGCGGCGGTGCCGGCAACGACGTGCTGACGGGCGATGCGGGCGGCAACCGCCTGGACGGCTACCTCGGCAACGACACGCTGTACGGCGGCGACGGCGCCGATACGCTGCAGGGCAACGACGGCAACGACTACATCGACGGCCAGGGCGGCGACGACAACAACCTCAGCGGCGGCAACGGCGACGACACCATCCTCGGCGGCACCGGCAACGACTACATCTTCGCCGGCGCCGGCGAGGCGGGGAACGACTACATCGACGGCGGCGCGGGCTACGACGTCGTCAACTACACGCTGCAGTCGAACGGCAGCAGCGGCGCCATGTTCTTCTCCACCGGTGCGGGCGTCGGGACGCACCAGCAGATGGACGTCTACGGCTTCACCGACACGCTGGTCGACATCGAGGAAATCCACATCTTCGGTACCGCCTTCAACGACAGCATCTGGGGCGACAGCGGCCGCAACTACATCTCCGGCGGCGGCGGCAACGACCAGCTGAACGGCGGCGGCGGCGGCGACTCCTTCGCCTACACGGTGGGGCAGGACAACGGCATCGACACGATCAGCGGCTTTTCCGCGGGCGACTCCATCCTGCTGAACCTGCCGAACGGCAGCGGCTTCAATCTCGTGAGCGTGGCCGACGGCGACGACGCCAGCGGCCTGCTGGCCGGCCAGGCGTTGGTGGGGACGACCGCCGGCGGCGTCACGCGGGTCTACTTCGGCACCGACAGCGTCGGCGGCGCCGACCTGGCCGTGGACCTGCAGGGCACTTTCCACGCCGGCGACTTCGTGATCGACAACGAGTCCTGGGGCGGCATGCTGCGCTACGTCGTCAGCCAGAACCTGTTCGGCGACGATTCGCCCAACTTCCTCTCTGGTGGCGACGCGAATGACCTGCTGGTGGGCAACGGCGGCAACGACACGCTGCAGGGCAACGGCGGCAACGACATCCTGGACGGCGGCAGCGGCAACGACCAGTTGATCGGCGGCCCCGGCAACGATTCCATCCTGGGCGGCGCCGGTGACGACTACATCGTCGCGGGCGGCGACTACGACGGCGGCAGCGACACCATCGACGGCGGCGCCGGCAACGACGTGGTGTCGTACAACTTCTCGTCGTCGGCGGGACCGGTCTACTTCCAGGCGACCGGCGCCAGCGGCATCCAGGTCGACCCTTTCGGCGGCGTCGACACCCTGGCGAACATCGAGGAGCAGCATGTCTTCGGTGGCTCCGCCGGCGACACCCTCATCGGCGACAACCTGCGCAACTACCTCCAGGGCAACGGCGGCAACGACACGCTGACCGGCGGCGGCGGCAACGACAGCTTCGCCTGGGACCCGGCGCAGGCGAACGGCATCGACCGCATCACCGATTTCAACAGCGAAGACGCGCTGAACTTCAGCAACATCCAGCTGTCCACCACCGTGCTGTCCGGCGACGACCCCAGCGTCGTGGGCCTGGGCCAGTTCATGGTGGGCCACACGCAGGACGGCGTCACCCGCGTCTACATCGGCACCGACAGCGTGGCCGGCGCCGACATCGCGATCGACCTGGTGGGCAGCTTCGACGCGGCCAGCTTCCACGTGTACGCCGATCCCAACTGGGGCAGCTCCGTCACCTACTACGCCGGCGTGCCCACGGGGCCGACCGAGGGTCCCGACAACCTGCAGGGTGGCAGCGGCAACGACTCCATCGACGCCCTGGGCGGCAACGACACCGTCAGCGGCGGCTTCGGCAACGACACCCTGGTGGGCGGCGGCGGCGACGACTTGCTGCAAGGCAACGAGGGCGACGACGTCCTCGACGGCAGCGACGGCAACGACACCCTCGACGGCGGCAGCGGCAACGACCTGGTCCAGTACTTCTTCAGCGACCGCACCGATGACGTCACGTTCACGTCGACGCTGGCGAGCGGCTCGCAGCAGGACGGCCGCGGCGGCACCGACCTGCTGCTGAACATCGAGGAACTGCAGGTCTTCGGCGGCTCCGGCAACGACACCTTCATCGGCGGCAGCGAACGCGACTTCCTGGAAGGCTGGGGCGGCAACGACACGCTGACCGGCGGTGGCGGCAACGACACCTTCGCGTTCGACATGCAGTCCGTCGGCGCGCTGGGCACCGACCGCATCACCGACCTGCAAGCGGGCGAGAACCTGCACTTCCGCTGGCTGCCGATGACCAGCGTGACGGCCGGCGACGGCACCGGCCTCACGGCCGGCCAGGTGGCCATCGGCGCCTACAACGCCGCCACCAACACGACGCAGGTGTTCGTCGGCGCGGATGGCAAGGCGGGCGCCGACCTGGTCATCAACCTGACCGGCAACTACGCCGCCGGCGATTTCCGCGTCTTCAACGATGCCCACGGCAACCTGAACTACGTGCCGGGCATGAACCTGCAGGGCACCGAGGGCAGCGACAACCTCAACGGCAACCAGGGCAACGACACCATCAGCGGCAACGGCGGCAACGACCAGCTGTTCGGCGGCGACGGCAACGACCAGGTCTCGGGCGGCGCCGGCGACGACTTCATGATGGGCAACCAGGGCGACGACACCCTGGATGGCGGCACCGGCATCGACACGGCGGGCTACGGCGACGCCAGCGCCGCCGTGACGGTCAACCTGAACACGGGCACGGCCACCGGTGGTGGTGGCAACGACCTGCTGGTGGGCATCGAGAACGTTTCGGGCAGCAGCTTCAACGACACCCTGATCGGCGACGGCCAGGGCAACAGCCTGTACGGCGATGCCGGCAACGACACGCTGCAGGGCAACGGCGGCGACGACTTCCTCAACGGCGGCCTGGGCGACGACGTCCTGGACGGCGGCGCGGGCAGCAACGACTTCGCCGACTACGGCTGGCCCAGCGACATCACCGGCGGCGTCAACGTCAACCTGGCCACCGGCCGGGCCTCGGGCGCCTTCGGCAACGACACGCTGACCGGCATCGAGAACATTCTGGGCTCCGCCGGCAACGACACGCTGGTGGGCGACGGCGGTGCGAACTACCTCGATGGGGGTGCCGGCGACGACAACATCAGCGGTGGCGGCGGCAACGACAACCTGCATGGTGGCGCCGGCAACGACACGCTGGACGGCGGCGCCGGCAGCGACAACGCGACCTACTTCGACGCGACCCAGGGCGTGGTCGTCAACCTGGCCACCGGCACCGCCACCGGCCAGGGCAACGACACCCTGCTGAACATCGAGAACGTGTTCGGTTCCGAGTTCGCGGACCGGATCACTGGCGATGGCGGCAACAACGGGCTGAACGGCGGCGCCGGCAACGACACCCTGGCCGGCGGCGGCGGCAACGACTTTCTGCACGGCGGGCTGGGCGACGACAGCATCGACGGCGGCGCCGGCACCGACACGCTGGACTACGGCAACGAGCCGGTGACGAGCGGCGTCAACGTGAACCTGGCGACCGGCCTGGTGACCGGGTCGCACGGCAACGACACGGTGACCGGCGTCGAGAACGTGAACGGCACGGACTTCGACGACGTGATCACCGGCGACGCCGGAGCGAACCTGCTGGATGGCCGCGGCGGCAACGACCTGCTGCAGGGCGGCGCCGGCCGCGACACCTTCCTGTTCGGCCTGGGCAACGACACGATGGACGGCGGCGCGATCACCGACCGCGTCAACTACACGGACCTGAACTCGGTCACCTACCAGGGTTCCACCGGCGCCGTGAACGTGAACCTGGCGACCGGCATCGCGAACGACGGCGCGGGCGGCACCGACCACCTGTCCAACATCAACTTCGTCACCGGCTCCAACTTCGACGACGTGCTCACCGGCAGCAGCACGCTGAACCTGTTCGAGCAGTTCGAGGGCGGCGCCGGCAACGACACCATCGACGGCGGCGCGATCGACCCGCTCACGTACAGCAACTCCAACCGCGTCACCTACGCCAATGCGGCGAACGCGGTGACGGTGGACCTGGCGGCGGGCACCGCCACCGGCCAGGGCAACGACACGCTGATCAACATCAACCACGCCACCGGCAGCGGGTTCGACGACCACCTGTACGGCTCCGACTCGGCGATCACGGAGCAGTTCGAAGGCCGGGGCGGCAACGACACCATCGACGGCCGCGGCGGCATCGACATCGTGCGCTACGACGGCAGCCCGGCGGGCATCAACGGCAACCTGGCCACCGGCATCGTCACGGACGGCTGGGGCGGCACCGACACGCTGTACAACATCGAGGGCCTGCGCGGGACCACCTTCGACGACACGCTGGTGGGCGGCAACGCGGCCAACGACGCGATCGAGATCTTCGTGGGCGGCGCCGGCAACGACTACATCGACGGCGGCCGCGGCTTCGACCGCGTGCAGTTCGACACCAGCACCAGCGGCGTGTCGGTCGACCTGGCCGCTGGCATCGCCTACGACGGCCTGGGCGGCGTCGACACGCTGGTCAGCATCGAGGCGGCGCGCGGCACCATCTGGAACGACACCCTGGTCGGCAGCGACGCGCCCTTCGAAGCCTTCGAAGGCCGCGGCGGCGACGACTACATCGACGGCCGCGGCGGCATCGACCGCGTGGACTACAACTTCGAGACCGCGGGCGTGACGGTGAACCTGGCCGCGGGCACTGCGACCGATGGAACCGGCGGGACGGACACGCTGCTGAACATCGAGGACGTGCGCGGCTCCGCGTACGGCGATCACATCACGGGCAGTGACGCGGACAACCGCCTCGAAGGCGGCGCGGGCGACGACACGATCGACGGTGGCGCCGGCCTCGACACGGCGGTGTACGCCGGCCATCGCGCCGACTACACCATTGCCCGCGCTGGCAGCAGCTACACGGTCACCGGTGCCGATGGCATCGATGTCCTGACGAACATCGAGCGCCTGGGCTTCGCGGATGGCGTGGTGACGCTGGCCAGCCCGGCGGCCGACTTCGACGGCGACGGCAAGTCCGACCTGTTGTGGCGCAACGCCGGCAGCGGCAGCGATGCGGTCTGGAGCGCGGCCAACGGCGGGCAGGTGCAGCCGGTCGCCAGCATGGCGGACGCGCAGTGGGAAGTGGCCGGCATCGGCGACTTCGACGGCGACGGCCGCGCCGACGTGCTCTGGCGCCACGCGGGCACGGGCGAGAACCTCGCGTGGAGCGGCGGCGACAGCAGCAAGCAACTGGCCATCGACGACGTCGCGGGCAGCAGCTGGAAGGTCGCCGGTATCGGCGACTTCAACGGCGACGGCGCCGACGACATCCTCTGGCGCAACGCGGCCGCCGGCCAGGACGTGCTGTGGCGCAGCGGCGATTCCGCGCAGGGCCAGGTCCTGGGCCTGCAGGACCAGAGCTGGCGCGTGGCGGGCGTCGGTGACTTCAACGGCGATGGCGCCGACGACATCCTCTGGCGCAACGCGGCCACGGGCAGCAACGTCGTCTGGAACAGCGGGGACTCCGCCCAGCAAGTGACGCTGGCCAGCAGCGCCGAATCGGCCGGGCAGTTGGCCGGCATCGGCGACTTCGACGGCGACGGCAAGTCCGACCTGCTGTGGCGCAATGCCGCGACCGGCCAGAACGTCGTCTGGAGCGCCGGCAACGCCGATGCGCAGCACGCCCTCGGCACGCTGGACCGGCAGTGGAGCGTCGGCGCGGTCGGCGACTACGACGGCGACGCCAAGGCGGACATCGTGTGGCGCAATGCGGCCACCGGCGCCAACGTGATGTGGAGCGGCGGCGAAAGTGCAAACGCGGTGGCCCTCGGCGGCCAGGCCGGCGAGCAATGGCAACTGCCGGCGCAGGCCGGCACGACGCCGCGTCCGCCGGCGGACCTCGACCTGAACGGCGACGGCGCTTCCGACCTGGTCTGGCACAACGCTGCCAGCGGTGCCAGCACTGCCTGGCCAGGCGCGAGCACCGCCGGCGCGCAGGAGCTCGGCGCCCTGGAAGGCCCGTGGAAGATCGTCGCGCTGGCCGACTTCAACGCCGACGGCAAATCGGACATCCTCTGGCGCAATGCATCCACCGGCGCCGGCGTCATCTGGAGCGCCGGCAGCAGCACGGCCACGCTGCATGTCGACACCGTGGCGGACTCCGCCTGGACCATCGCCGGCATCGGCGACTTCAACGGCGACCACAGCGCGGACATCCTCTGGCGCAACGATTCGACCGGCCAGAACGTGCTCTGGCGCAGCGGCGACTCGGCCCAGGGCCAGGCGCTGCAGGGCGTCGATGACCCGCACTGGACGATCGCCGGGGTCGCAGACTTCAACGGCGACGGCGTCGACGACATCCTCTGGCGCAATGGCCAGAGCGGCGACAACGTGGTCTGGCGCGGCGGCGACAGTGCGCAGGGCCAGACGCTGGCGAGCATCGCTGAATCGGCCGGGAAGCTGGCCGGCATCGGCGACTTCGACGGCGACGGCAAGGCCGACCTGCTGTGGCGCAACGTCCTGACCGGCGAGAACACCATCTGGAGCGGCGGCAGCGCCGACAACCAGCTGCACGTCTCGTCCGCGGGCGGCGAGTGGACGGTCGGTGCCGTGGGCGACTACGACGGCGACGGCCGGGCCGACATCGTGTGGCACAAGGCGGCCAACGGCGAAAACTACCTGTGGAGCGGCGCCGACAGCGCGCACGCGGCCGCGCTCGTAAGCCTGGGCAGCGAGTGGCAGCTGTCGGGGCAGACCGGCGTGATGCCGCGCGGCCCGGCGGACTTCGACCTGAACGGCGATGGCACGTCGGACGTGCTGTGGCGCCATGCCGCGAACGGCGCGAACGCGGCCTGGGGCGGGGCGAACTCGGACGCCACGCAGGCCATCGCCGGCATGCCGGACGAGGACTGGAAAGCCGTGGCCGTGGCCGACTTCGACGCGGATGGCAAGGCGGACATCCTGTGGCGCAACGCCTCCACCGGCGACAACGCCGTCTGGAAGGGCGGAGACATCGGCGCGACGCTGCACGTGGACACCGTGCCCGGCCCGGACTGGAAGATGGCCGGCGTGGGCGACTTCAACGGCGACCACGCCGCGGACATCCTCTGGCGCAACGCCGCCACTGGCCAGGACGTCATCTGGCGCGGCGGCGACTCCAGCCAGGGCCAGGTGCTGGACACCGTCGGCGACGCGAACTGGCAGGTGGCCGGCATCGGCGACTTCAACGGCGACCACGCCGACGACATCTTCTGGCGCAACTCGGCGACCGGCGAGAACGTGGTGTGGCGCAACGGCCAGTCCAGCCAGGGGCAGTACGTGGCGTCCGTCAGCGACACGCACTGGCATGTTTCCGGCATCGGCGACTTCAACGGCGATGGCGTGGACGACGTGCTGTGGCGCAACGACAGCAGCGGTGAAAACGCCATCTGGCGCAGCGGCGACGCAGCGCAGGGCCAGAACGTGGCCAGCCAGGACCTGAACTGGAACGTGGCCGGCACCGGCGACTACAACGGCGATGGCAGCTCGGACATCCTGTGGCGCAATGCGTCCACTGGCGAAAATGCCGTGTGGCTGAGCGCGGATTCCGCGCATGTCCAGGCCGTTACGCAGGTTGCCGACCCGGCCTGGCAGATCGCGGGCCAGGACCACGTCTGGCTGCAGGTCGACGGAACGTACGGCGTGTGATCGAAGGGGCCGCCCCCGCGGGCGGCCCTTTTCCTGAAAGCCGCGAACGCGGCAAGGAAGGCTTGGAGTTGGGGCAGACAAGGGAAATCAGTTCATTCCTGGAGCGGAGCCGGTCGGTGTTCGTCGCGGCCGCCGGCTTCAGCTTCTTCGTGAACCTGCTGATGCTGGTTCCGTCCCTCTACATGATGCAGGTGTACGACCGCGTGCTCACGTCGCGCAACGTCGATACGCTGGTGATGCTCAGCCTGCTGGTGGTCTGCCTGTACGGGGTACTGGCACTGATCGAGTGGGTACGGGCGCAGTTGCTGGCGAATGCGGGCGCAGCGCTGGACCAGGACCTCGCCCCCCGGCTGTTCGAGGCCTACGTGCGACAGCGTGCCCGCGACAAGGGCGCCGCTGCGGATTCCGCCTTTGCCGACGCGGCCGCCTTGCGCCAGTTCCTGACCGGCACCGCGCCCTTCGCCTTGTTCGACGCGCCCTGGACGCCGGTGTTCCTGGTGGTCATGTGGGTGATGCACCCGGCGCTCGCGGGCGTGGCCGTGGTCGGGGCGCTGCTGCTGCTGGCACTGGCCTGGGCCAGCCACCGCATGGGCAGGAAGTCGCAGGAGCAAGGCAATGCGCTGCAGGCGGCGAACCAGCTGGCCGCCTTCGGCAGCGGGCGCAACCACGAGGCGGTCCTCGCGATGGGCATGCTGGGGCCGCTGCGGGAGCGCTGGCTGGCGCGGCAACGCGAGCTGGTGGACCTGCAGGCCGATGGCGCGCGGCGCGTCGGTGTGATCGCATCGGCCAGCCGGTTGATCCGCTTGCTGCAGCAGACTGCCACCTTGGCGGTCGGCGCCTACCTGGTCGTCAAGGGGCAGGCCTCGCCCGGCATCATGATCGCCTCGTCGGTCCTGACCACCCGCGCGCTCGCCCCGCTGGACCAGGGCATCGCCTCGTGGCGGCAGTTCGTGGCGGCGCGCTCGGCCTGGTTCCGCCTCGACAGGCTGCTGCACCAGAACCCGCCGCAGCGCGAGCGGCTGCGCCTGCCGGCGTTGGAAGGCGAGGTGGCCATCGAGCAGCTCACGCTCGTTCCGCCGGGCGCTGCCGGGCCGGTTCTGGCGAACGTCGATTTCCGGATCAAGGCGGGAATGGCCGTGGCGGTGGTCGGCCCGTCCGGGTCGGGCAAGAGCTGCCTGGCGCGCGCGCTGACCGGCGTCTGGGTGCCGGCCAGCGGCACGGTCCGCCTCGATGGGGCCGCCATCTCCGACTGGGACGCGGCGCAGCTGGGCCCGGCGGTCGGCTACCTGCCACAAAGCATCGAACTGCTGGAAGGCACCGTCGCCGAAAACATCGCGCGCTTCGGCGAACAGGACGCGGACGAAGTGGTGGCCGCGGCCAGGGCGGCCGGCATCCATGATCTCATCCTGCGGCTGCCACAGGGTTACGAGAGCCCGGTGGGGCAGGACGGGCTGCGCCTGTCCGGCGGCCAGCGCCAGCGCCTCGCGCTGGCTCGCGCGTTGTATGGCCGGCCGAAGTTCATCGTGCTGGACGAGCCCAACTCGAACCTGGACGAGGAGGGCGAGCTCGCGCTGAAGGGAGCGCTGGCCGAGATGAAGGGCTGGGGAGCGACCGTCGTGGTCATCACCCACAGCCGCTCGCTGCTGGCCGGCACGGACGGCATCGTGGTGCTGAAGGAGGGCCGGCTCGCTGTGTACGGGCCAACCGCCACGGTGCTGAAGCAGGCCTTGGGCCCGCGTCCGGTTGCCAGGGAGGCTGTCGCATGAACGAGCCCTTGCGTTACGACAGCCGCCGCCTGATCCGCTTCGGCGCCGGCGTGATCCTGGCGTCTTTCGGCGTGTTCGGCGTCTGGGCCGCCGTGGCCCCGCTGGACGAAGGCGTGCAGGCGCCGGGCGTGGTGCAGACCGAATCCAAGCGCAAGCCGATCCAGCACCCGGTGACCGCGGTCATCTCGAAAGTCTTCGTGCGGGAAGGCCAGGCCGTGCGGGCGGGCGAGACCCTGGTGCAGCTGGACGACTCGCAGGTCGGGGCCAGCTACCTGGCCTCGCTGTCGCAGTACCTCGCGCTCAAGGCGACCGAGAGCCGGCTGGCTGCCGAGAGCGTGCGCGCCGGCGACATCAACTTCCCGCCAGAGCTGCTGTCCGGGGAGCACAGCGAGCCGGCGCGCGAATACATTGCCCGCGAGCGCAAGCTGTTCGCCACCCGCCGCGCCGCGCTGGCCGCCGACATCCAGGTGCTGGAACAGTCGGTGCAGTCGGCCCGCGAGCAGGAGAAGGCCTATTCGGCGCAGCTGCAAGGCCGGCGCACGCAGCAGGAACTGATCGACCAGCAGCTGAAGTCCACGCGCGAACTGGCGGCGGCCGGATTCGTGTCGAAGAACAAGCTGCTGGAGGAAGAACGGACCGCCGTGGAGGTGGGCGCGCAGGTGAACGAGCTGGTGGCCAACATCGACCGCAGCCGGGCCAACATCACCGAGCTCACCCTGCGCATCGCGCAGCGCCAGCGCGAATTCGCGCGCGACGTCGATGCCTCGGCCGCAGACGTCCGCAAGGAGCTGGGCGGCGTAAGCGAGCGCCTGACTGGCGCCCGCGCGGAGCTGCGCCGCACCCGCATCGTCTCGCCGACCGATGGCACCGTGGTCGGACTGGCCATCCAGGCCCCCGGAGCCGTGGTACCCGAAGGCTCCAGGATCATGGACATCGTGCCGGTCCATGAAGGGCTCCTCATCGAGGCCATGGTGCCGCCCGACGTGGTGGACCACGTGCATGGCGGCCTGGCGGCTGACGTGCGCTTCACCGGCTTTCCCGACCTGCCTTTCCTGGCGGTCGATGGCCGCGTGCTGTCGGTGTCGGCGGACCGGATCGAGCAGCAAGGTGACCGACCGGCGCACTTCCTGGCCCGGGTAGAGATCACGCCGGCCGGGTGGAAGGAGCTGGGCAAGCGCCGCTTGCAGCCCGGCATGACCGCGGAAGTGATGATCAAGACCGGCGAGCGGACCCTGCTGGCCTACCTGATGAAGCCGTTGGTGCGCCGCACCGCGGGTGCGATGACCGAGTTCTAGGCGCGGCTGCCTCAGGCGCCCCCGGCAGCCTCCGCCGCCTCGATCTCGCCGCTCAACTCCAGCCAGCGCTCCTCCAGCGTCTCGAGCTCGTCGCCGATGGCTTTCAGCCGCCGGCCCGCGTCGGCGATCTCCGCCGGCGGCAAGGGCGTGGCCAGGCGCGCTTCCAGCGCCACCTTTTCCGGCTCCAGCGTGGCCATGCGCAGCTCGGCCTGCTGCAGCTCCTTCTTCAGCGGCTTCAGGCGCGCCTGCAAGGCC
Source organism: Ramlibacter agri (assembly GCF_012927085.1). NCBI lineage: Bacteria > Pseudomonadati > Pseudomonadota > Betaproteobacteria > Burkholderiales > Comamonadaceae > Ramlibacter > Ramlibacter agri. The sequence goes on from NZ_JABBFX010000007.1 coordinate 11,844, forward strand.
TGGCGCTGCTGCGCCAGCAGCTTGCGCTGTTCCTGCGGGTTGACGCGCGGCTCGTTCGTGGCCGGCCCACTTTGTGCGGCCACCTGCTCGCGCAGTCGGCGCGACTCTTCCAGCAGGTAGCGCTGGTAGTCGTCGAGGTCGCCGTCGAAGGGCGCCACGCCGCCGCGGCCGACGAGCCAGAACTCGTCGCACACGGCGCGCAGCAGCGCGCGGTCGTGGCTGACCAGCATCACAGTGCCTTCGAACTCGTTGAGCGCCATCGAGAGCGCCTCGCGCGTGGCCAGGTCCAGGTGGTTGGTCGGTTCGTCCAGCAGCAGCAGGTTGGGGCGCTGCCAGACGATCATCGCCAGCACCAGCCGCGCCTTCTCGCCGCCGCTCATGGAGCCCACGGCCTGCGACACCATGTCGCCGGTGAAGAGGAACTGGCCCAGGTAGTTGCGCAGGTCCTGCTCGCGGTCCGACTGGCCGGTGGCGGCCGCCAGCTCGCGCGCCAGGCGCACCATGTGCTCCAGCGGCGTGTCCTGCGGGCGCAGCACGTCCAGTTCCTGCTGCGCGAAGTAGCCGATCGCCAGGCCCTTGCCTTCGGTCACGCGGCCCGCCAGCGGCGGCATGGTGCGCGCGATGGTCTTCACCAAGGTCGACTTGCCCTGGCCGTTGGCGCCCAGGATGCCGATGCGCTGGCCGGCCAGCACGGAGCGGCTCACGTCGCGCAGGATCACCTTGTCGCCGTAGCCGAAAGCCGCATCCTGGATCGCCAGCATCGGGTTCGGCAGGTTCTGCGGCTCCTTGAACTCGAAGGTGAATTCCGCGTCGGCGAGCACCGGCGCGATCTTCTCCATGCGTTCCAGCGCCTTCACGCGGCTCTGCGCCTGCTTGGCCTTGGTCGCCTTGGCCTTGAAGCGGTCGATGAACTTCTGCAGGTGCGCGATCTTGTCCTGCTGCTTCGCGTAGGCGGACTGCTGCAGCTCCAGCTGCTGCGCGCGCAGCAGCTCGAAGGCGCTGTAGTTGCCGCCGTAGCGCGTGAGCTGCTGGTTTGCAATGTGGATCGTCACGTTGGTCACCGCATCGAGGAACTCGCGGTCGTGGCTGATCACCACCAGCGTGCCGGTGTAGCGTTGCAGCCAGCCTTCCAGCCAGACCAGGGCGTCCAGGTCCAGGTGGTTGGTGGGTTCGTCCAGCAGCAGCAGGTCCGAAGGCGCCATCAGCGCGCGGGCCAGCTGCAGGCGCATGCGCCAGCCGCCGGAGAAGCTGTTGACGGGCCGCTCCAGTTCGTCCGGCTTGAAACCCAGGCCCAGGATCAGCGACTGCGCGCGCGGTGCGGCGTCGTGCGACCCGGCGTCGGCCAGGTCGGAGTGCGCGTGGGCGATGGCGATGCCGTCGCCACTGGCCTCTGCGGCGGCAAGCTGCTCGTGCAGTTCCACCAGGCGCGTGTCGCCGGCCAGCACGAAGCCGGTGGCCGACTCCTCGGTCTCCGGCATGTTCTGCGCGACCTGCGCGATGCGCCATTGCGAGGGCATGGCGAAGTCGCCGCTGTCCTCGTGCAGTTGCCCGGTCAGCAGGGCGAACAGGGTCGACTTGCCGGCGCCGTTGCGGCCGACCAGGCCCACCTTCTCGCCGGGGTTGATCGTGACCGAGACGCCGTCCAGCAGCACCTTGGCGCCACGGCGCAAGGTGACGTTGCGCAGCGTGATCACTTGTTCAGCTTGGCCAAGGCTTGCGCAAAATCGTCCAGCAGGTCCTGCGTGGCTTCGATGCCCAGCGACACGCGGACCAGCGACTCCGCGATGTCCATGCTTTGCCGCATCTCCTGGCCCATCTCCCAGAAGATGGTCAGCGCCGCGGGCAGGGCCAGCGTGCGGTTGTCGCCCAGGTGGCTGGACTTGATGACCAGCTGCAGTTCATTCAACAGCGCCACGGGGCTCACGCCATCCACGGTCTCGAAGCTGAGCAGGCCGCCGAAGCCGCTGAACAGCTCGCTGGCCCGCGCATGCTGCGCGTGGCTGGCGAGGCCCGGGTAGTGCACCTTGCGGACCAGCGGCTGCTGCTCCAGGAAGCGCGCCAGGGCGAGCGCGTTGGCGTTGGTGCGCTCCATGCGCAGGCCCAGCGTCTCGGCGCCGGCGGCGATGCGGTGGCCGTGTTCGGACGACAGCGTGCCGCCCAGGTCGCGCAGGCCCTTCTTGCGGATCTGCAGCAGGCCCCAGGCCGTGGGCGGTCCCTTGCGGTAGTTAGGGTACAGGTTGACGTACTGGTCCCAGTCGAACAGGCCGGTGTCGGACACCGAGCCGCCCAGCGCGTTGCCGTGGCCGCAGATGCCCTTGGACAGCGAGTGGATCACGAGGGACGCACCGACGCTCTTGGGACGGAACAATTGCGGCGTGGTCAGCGTGTTGTCGACGATGTAGACGATGCCGCGCGCCTGGCAGACCTTGCCGATGCCGGCCAAGTCAGCCACTTGCGTGCGCGGATTGGCGATGGTCTCGACGAACACCATGCGGGTCTCGGGGCGCAGCGCCGCTTCGACGTTCTTCGCCTCGGTCGCGTCGACCAGGGTCACCTCGCAGCCCATCTGGCTCAGCGTGTTGAACCAGCTGGCCGTGTTGCCGAACAGGAAACGGCTGGCCACGACGTGGTCGCCCTTCTTCAACAGCGCCACCATGGTGGAAATGATGGCGGCCATGCCGCTGGCGAAGCTGACCGTGCCGACGGCTTCTTCCATCAGCGTGACCTTGGCCTCCAGCGCGGCGGTGGTGGGGTTGCCCTGGCGGCCGTAGACGTAGCCGCTCTTGTCGCCCTGGAAGACGGAGACCAGGTCTTCGGCGCGTTCGTAGCCATAGCCGGTGGCGATGTGCAGGGGCTTGTGGGTGGCACCGTGCTCGATGCCGGCCGCGCGGTCGGCGTGGAGGATGCGGGTGGAAAGGTCGCGGGTCATTACGGGGATTTTCGCAGGTCTGGAGCCGCCGGATCGGCAAGGAGGGATTGGGCGAGGCGGCGGGCGTTCAAGGGCAGGGCGGAGAGGCTGCGCGCGCACAGCAGCAGCTGGCGTTCGGCCCAGGGTTCGGCGATCGCAATGAAGCGCGGCGCGCCCCGGCCCGTTTGCCTTTGCGCCACCGCGGCGGGCACGACGCCGACGCCCACGCCTTGCTCCACCATGCGGCAGACGGCCTCGAAGCTGCCGACGCGCACCCGCAGCGCCAGCCGCCGGCCCGCCTTGGCCGCCACGTGGTCCTGCAGCGGGTTGCCTGCGGCCAGGCCGACGAAGGCATCGCCGGCAGCCTCGGCCAAGGCGATGCGCTTGCGGCGCGCCAGCGCATGGCCGGCGGGCACGGCCAGCACCAGCGGATCGGGCCGGAAGGGGAAACTTTCGAGGCCTGCGACGTCGGCCACGTCGGTGACCACGCCCAGGTCGCAGCGGCCGGCGCGCAGGGCGGCGACGATGTCTTCGCTGCTGCGCTCCTCCACGTCCAGGGTCACCCGCGGGTAGGCCGCCAGGAAGCGCGCCAGCGGCCCCGGCAGGTGTTCCGCCATGGCGGTGGTGTTGCACAGCAGGCGCACGTGGCCGCTGAGGCCTGCGCCGTACTCGCCCAGTTCACCGCGCAGGCGCTCCATCTGCTCCAGCACCAGGCGCGCGTGGTGCACCAGCGTGTGGCCGGCGTCGGTGGGCCGGACGCCTTGCGGCGAGCGATCCAGCAGCGGCGCGCCCAGCGCATCCTCCATCGCCAGCACGCGCTGGCTGGCGGAGGCCAGGGTCATGTGCGTGCGCGCGGCGCCGCCGGTGATGCTGCCGGCCTCCACGATGTTGGCGAACAGGCGCAGGTCGGTGAGGTCGAAGCGCATGGACGCAAGTTAGCACGGCGGGGCTCAGGCAGTGCCTGAGGCCGGGTGTGCGACTTCCGCATTGGCGGCGCCGCCTGCCGGCGCGAGACTCGCCGCATGCAGATGGAAATCGAAGTCGCGGCGGCCGCAGTGTTCGTGCTGGCCGGTGTCGTCAAGGGTGTCATCGGCCTCGGCTTGCCGACGCTCTCGATGGCGCTGCTGGCCCTGTGGATGCCGCCGGCCGCCGCGGCGGCCTTGCTGGTCGTGCCTTCGCTCGTGACCAACGTGCTGCAGATGCGGCCCTGGAGCAGCCTGGGCCGCACGCTGCGCAGGCTGGGCGGCTTGCAGGTGGGCATCGTCGTAGGCACGTTGGCCGGGGCCTGGGCTTTCGACGGGCTGGCCAGCGAGATCGCGGCCGAGGCCCTGGGCGTCGCGCTGGTGGCCTATGCGGCCTGGGGCCTGCTGGGACGTCCCGTCGAAGTCCCCCTGCGCCACGAAGCCTGGCTGGGCCCGCTGTGCGGCGTCGTGACCGGCGCCATCACCGCCTGGACCGGCGTCTTCGTGCTGCCCGCCGTCATCTACCTGCAAGGCCTGCGCCTGGAGCGCGACGACCTGGTGCAGGCCATGGGCATCTGCTTCACGACTTCGACCTTGGCGCTGGGCGCGGTGCTGCTGCTGCAGGGCCGCTATCCGGCGGCCGCGGCCGGCACTTCGGTCGTGATGCTGCTGCCCGCACTGGCCGGCATGGCTCTTGGCCAATGGGTGCGCCAGCGCCTGCCGCTGGCGGTCTTCCGCCGCTGCTTCTTCTTCGGCCTCGCGGTGCTGGGCGGCTACGACGCGCTGAGGGCCCCGATCGCTTCCCTCGTGAGCAGCAGCACCTGATCGTCGCCGGCGCTGGTCTCCAGCCACACCGCTTCCAGGCGCGGGAACGCCTGCTCGAAGTTTTCGCGCTCGTTGCCGATCTCCAGTACCAGCACGGCATGCGGGCTCATGCGGGAAGGCGCGTCGCGCAGCAGGGCGCGGATGAAGTCCATGCCGTCGCTGCCGCCATGCAGCGCCAGCTCCGGTTCCGCGCGGTACTCCGCCGGCAGCGCCGCCATGCTCGTTGCGTTGACGTACGGCGGGTTGCAGAGAATCAGGTCGTAGGGGCCGGGCAGGGCGGTGAGGCCGTCCGATTGCAGCAGCTGGATGCGCTGCTGCAGTCCGTGCTTCTCCACGTTGATGCCGGCCACCGCCAGCGCGTCGTCCGAGATGTCGGCGGCGTCGACCTGCACGTCCGGGTAGGCCATGGCGGCCAGCACGGCGAGGCTGCCGTTGCCGGTGCACAGGTCCAGCACCTTCTCCGTGCGTTCGCTCAGCCAGGCGTCGATGGTGCCGTGGGCCAGCAGCTCCGCGATGAAGCTGCGCGGCACGATGGCCCGTTCATCCACGTAGAAGGGCACGCCCTGCAGCCAGGCCTCGCGCGTGAGGTAGGCCGCGGGCTTGCGGGTGGCGATGCGCTGCTGCAGCAGCTCGCGCGCCGCAGCCTCTTCGTGCGGCAGCAGCACGCGCTCGGCATGGGCATCCAGTTCGTCCAGCGGCAGGCCCAGGTGCCACAGCACCAGCCACACCGCTTCGTCGGAGGCGTTGGTGGTGCCGTGGCCGAAGCTCACGCCGGCCGTTTCCAGCTCGCCGGCCAGCTGTTCGACGAGCGCGATCAGCTTCATAGGGCTTCCAGGTTTTCGAGCACGCGGCGGTAGATGTCCTTCAGCGGATCCAGGTCCGCCACCCGCACGTGCTCGTCGATCTTGTGGATGCTGGCGTTGATCGGCCCGAACTCGATCACCTGCGGGCAGATGCGCGAGATGAAGCGGCCGTCGCTGGTGCCGCCGGTGGTGGAGAGCTCGGTCTCCACGCCCGTCGTCGCGCGGATCGCCTTCTGGACGGCGCCGACCAGTTCACCCGGCGTCGTCAGGAAAGGCTGGCCGCCGACGACCCAGGCCAGCTGGTAGTCGAGGCCATGCCGGTCCAGGACGGCGTGGACGCGCTTCTGCAGGTCGTCCGCGGTGCTGACGCTGGCGAAGCGGAAGTTGAAGTCGATCACCACCGAGCCCGGGATGATGTTGCCCGCGCCGGTGCCGCCGTGGATGTTGCTCACCTGGAAGCTGGTGGGCGGGAAGAACTCGTTGCCGCGGTCCCATTCGGTCTTCGCCAATTCGTCCAGCGCCGGCAAGGCCTGGTGGATCGGGTTGCGGGCCAGCTGCGGGTAGGCGATGTGGCCCTGGATGCCCTTGACGGTGAGCTTGCCGGTGAGGCTGCCACGGCGGCCGTTCTTGATCATGTCGCCCAGCTTCTCCACCGAGGTCGGCTCGCCGACGATGCAGAAGTCCAGCTTCTCGCCGCGCTGCTGGAGTTTTTCGCAGACCACCACGGTGCCGTCGATGCTGGGACCCTCCTCGTCGCTCGTGATCAGGAAGGCGATGCCGAGCCGTGGGTCCTGGTGGGTGGCGAGGAACTCCTCGACCGCCACGGCAAAGGCGGCGATGGAAGTCTTCATGTCCGCCGCGCCGCGCCCGTAGAGATTGCCGTTGCGGTGGCTGGGCACGAAGGGGTCGCTCGTCCACTGCTCCAGCGGGCCGGTGGGCACGACGTCCGTGTGGCCGGCAAACACCAGCGTGCGGCCGCTGCGGCCGGGCCGCTTGGCCCAGAGGTTGGTCACGCGGAAGGTGTCGGGGCCGCTCGTGATGGTTTCGCAGGCGAAACCCAGCGGCTGCAGCCGGGCGGCGAGGATGGGCTGGCATTGCCCGTCGTCGGGCGTGACCGAGCGCTGGGCGATCAGCTGCTCGGTCAGGTAGAGCGTGTTGGACATTGCCCGTAGTTTACGGGCGCATCCTCAATGCTTGACGTCGAGAGTGATCTCGGTGAACGACGGCTCGTCGTCGAGGTCGATGTCGGTGTCGCCGTCGTTGCCCATGGCCGTTGCGGCCGTCGCCTGGTTCTGCAGGCGCCATTGCAGGTTGGTGGGCGAGTCGGCGTAGGCCAGGCCTTCCTTCTTGTCCACCGTGCCGTCGAGGATGAGGCGCGCGATGTCCTGCTCGAAGGTCTGCGAGCCTTCGGCCATGGACTTTTCCATCGCCTCCTTCACGCCGGAGAAGTCGCCCTTCTCGATCAGCTCGGACACCAGCTTGGTGTTGAGCATCACCTCCACCGCCGGCGCGCGGCCGCCGTTGACGGTGCGCAGCAGGCGCTGCGACACGATGGCCTTCAGCGCCGCCGCCAGGTCGCCCAGCATCGTGGGCCGCACTTCGACGGGGTAGAAGGACAGCACCCGGTTCAGCGCCTGGTAGCTGTTGTTGGCGTGCATGGTCGCCAGGCACAGGTGGCCCGACTGCGCGTACGCGATGGCCGCGGACATGGTCTCGCGGTCGCGGATTTCGCCGATCAGGATGACGTCCGGCGCCTGCCGCAGCGCGTTCTTCAGCGCGGTCTGCAGCGACTGCGTGTCGCTGCCCACCTCGCGCTGGTTCACCACGCACTTCTTGTTCCTGAAGATGAACTCCACCGGGTCCTCGATGGTGAGGATGTGGCCGGTCGTGTTCTCGTTGCGGTGGTCCATCATCGCCGCCAGCGTGGTGGACTTGCCGGCGCCGGTGGAGCCCACCATCAGCAGCAGGCCGCGCTTTTCCATGATCAGCTCGCCGAGGATCATGGGCACGGAGAGCGAGCCCAGCGGCGGGATCTCGGTGGCGATGTAGCGGATGACGGCGGCGATGCTGCCGCGCTGGCGCATGGCGGAGAAGCGGAAATTGCCGGCGCCTTCCACGGCGTGGGCCATGTTCAGTTCACCGGTCTGGTCCAGTTCGTCCATGCGGTGCGCGGGCAGCACCTCGGCCAGCAGCGCGCGCGGCGCGTCGGCCGGCAACAACTGGTTGTTGATCGGCACGGCCTGGCCGTTGATCTTGATCATCGCCGGCGCGTTGGCCGACAGGTACACGTCGGATGCCTTCTTCTCGGACATCAGACGCAGGATCCGCTCCATCGTCCCCATGGACACTCCTTCCCCTTGCGGGCCTCAGTCTCGCAGAAGATCGTTGAGGCTGACCTTGGCGCGCGTCGCAGCCGTGACCTTCTTCACGATCACGGCGCAATACAGGCTGTGGCTGCCGTCCTTGGAGGGCAGGTTGCCGCTGACCACCACCGAGCCGGCCGGGACGCGGCCGTAGTGGATCTCGCCCGTTTCGCGGTCGTAGATCTTGGTGCTCTGGCCGATGTACACGCCCATGGAGATCACCGAGTTCTCCTCGACGATCACGCCTTCCACCACCTCGGAGCGGGCGCCGATGAAGCAGTTGTCCTCGATGATGGTCGGGTTGGCCTGCAGCGGCTCCAGCACGCCGCCGAGGCCCACGCCGCCGGAGAGGTGCACGTTCTTGCCGACCTGCGCGCAGGAACCGACGGTGGCCCAGGTGTCGACCATGGTGCCTTCGTCGACGTAGGCGCCGATGTTCACGTAGGAGGGCATCAGGATCGCGCCCTTGGCGATGAAGCTGCCGCGGCGGGCCACGGCCGGGGGCACCACGCGCACGCCGGTGGCGGCCATTTCCTCGGGAGTCAGGTGCGCGAACTTGGTCTGCACCTTGTCGAAGAAGGCCAGGTCGCCGGCCTTCATGACGACGTTGTCGTACAGGCGGAAGGACAGCAGCACCGCCTTCTTCACCCACTGGTGCACCGTCCACTTGCCCACGCCTTCGCGGGTGGCCACGCGCAGCTTGCCCGTGTTCAGCTCGGCGATCACGTGCTCCACCGCGTCGCGCACTTCCTTCGAAGCGGAGGTGGCGGAGATGGTGGCGCGGTTGTCCCACGCGGTGTCGATGATTTGCTGGAGCTGTTGGGTCATGGGGAGTTCTTCTTGACGAATTGGACGATGCGCTGCGCGGCTTCCAGGCATTCGGCGGTATCCGCCACCAGGGCCATGCGCACGCGCCCGGCGCCGGGGTTGAAGCCGCCCGCCTCGCGGGCCAGGTAGCTGCCCGGCAGCACGGTCACATTGTATTGAGCCAGGAGCTCGCGGGCGAAATCGGTGTCGCTTCCACGCACCCCGGCCCACAGATAGAAGCTGGCGTCGGGCAGCTTGACGTTCAGCACTTCCGCCAGCAGGGGCTCGACCTGCGCGAACTTGCGCCGGTACTGCTCGCGGTTGTCCACGACGTGAGCCTCGTCGTTCCAGGCGGCGATGCTGGCCTGCTGCACGATCGGGCTCATCGCGCTGCCGTGGTAGGTGCGATAGAGCAGGAACTGTTTCAGGATGTTCGCGTCACCGGCCACGAAGCCGCTGCGCATGCCCGGCACGTTGCTGCGCTTGGACAGGCTGGTGAAGGCCACCAGCTTGCGGAAATCGGTGCGACCCAGCTTGGCCGCCGCTTCCAGGCCGCCCAGCGGCGGCTCGTCGCGGAAGTAGATCTCGCTGTAGCACTCGTCGGAGGCGATGATGAAGCCGTACTTGTCCTGCAGGGCAAACAGCTTTTCCCACTCGGACAGCGGCATGACGGCGCCCGTGGGGTTGCCGGGAGAGCACACGAAGATCAGCTGCGTCTTCGCCCAGGTGGCCTCCGGCACGCTGTCCCAGTCCACCGCGAAATTGCGCTTCGGGTCGCTGGGCGCGTAGTACGGCTCGGCGCCGGCCAGCAGGGCCGCGCCTTCGTAGATCTGGTAGAACGGATTCGGGCAGACCACCACCGCCGGCCGGGTCGGGTCGATCACCGTCTGGGCAAAGGAGAACAGCGCCTCGCGCGAGCCGTTGACGGGCAGCACCTGCGTGGCCGCGTCCACCGGGAAGCCGTAGCGGCGTTGCAGCCAGCCGGCGCAGGCAGCGCGCAGTTCCGGCGTGCCGGCCGTGGGCGGGTAGCCGGTCAGGTCGTGGCCGGGCTGGTCCAGGGCCGCCACCAGGGCGTCCTTGATGAACTGGGGCGTGGGGTGCTTGGGCTCGCCGATGCCCAGGCTGATGGGCCGGTAGGCGGGGTTGGGCTGGACGCCTTCGAACAGTTCCCGCAGCCGCGCGAAGGGGTAGGGCTGCAGGCGGGACAACAAGGGGTTCATCCCCGGATTATCCCCGGGCCGGCAGCCACCCCGAATTGACGCGGGACTGGCCCGGCTTTCCAATAGCTCCATGGCTGCCGTCGACCTGCGTGCGAGCGACCTGCGCTTCCTGGCGCCGCTGGCGCTGCTCGCCCTTACGCTGAACGCAGCGCTGCACGACCCGCGTCATGCGGCTGTCGGCACCTTCGTGGTCTACATGCTGGTCGCCTCGCTGGAGGCGGCCTGGCCGGCGCTGGCCCGCTCGCCGGCGGCGGCGCGCCAGCCCTGGCTGCCTTGGCTGCTGCGGCTGCACGTGCCCCTGCAGTTGCTGCTGCTGGCGGCCGGCGCCTGGGCCGCAGCCCGCGTCGGCTGGCTGGCGGTGGCGGGCCTGGGGTATGCGGTGGGCTTCATCACCGGCGCGCAAGGCATCACTTTCGCCCACGAGCTGGGGCACGGCCGGCGGCGGGCCGACCGGGCACTGGCGTGGGTGCTGATGACGTCGGTCGGCTATCCGCAGTTCATGGTGGAGCACTACCGCGGACACCACGTGCGGGCGGCGACCTGGAGCGATCCCGCCTCGGCGCGTCCCGGCGAGAGCCTGTGGCGCTTCTTGCCGCGGACGGTGCTGGGGAGCACCCGGAGCGCGTGGCAGCTGGAGGCGCAGCGCCTCGCGCAGTTCGGTCGCGGGTGGATGCGCAGTCCCTTGCTGTGGGCGAGCGCCGTCTACGTGGGCGGCTTGCTGCTGCTGGCGGTGGCCGGCCAGTGGCACGCGCTGGTGTTCTGGCTCGTGCAATCGGCTTTCGCGGTCTGGCTGCTGGAGACCGTCAACTACATCGAGCACTACGGCTTGCAGCGCGCCATCGGGCCCGACGGCCGGCCCGAGCCCTTCGGCGTGGCGCACGCGTGGAACACCGATCATGTCCTCAGCAACAGCCTGCTGGCCAACCTGCAGCGCCATTCGGACCACCACATGCACGCCCTGGAAGCCGTTCCCGGAGCTCGAGCCCTTGCCGGGCGCGCAGTTGCCCACGGGCTATTCGGGTTGCCTGCTGCTGGCGACCATGCCTCCGCTCTGGTTCGCGGTCATGCACCCGCGCATGCGCGCAACGACCGAGCCGGTGGCGGCCCTGTAGGCTGGGTTGCGCGCCAGCGCACCCCAGCTAGATCCCGAGGTAGCGGGTCCAGAGCGCCCGGTCGGCGGAAAGTGCCTGCGACGTCCCTGTCCACACGACACGTCCTTTCTCCAGGATCACGTGCCGGTCCGCCAACCCCACCAGCCGCTGCACGTACTTGTCGATCACCAGCATCGAATGCCCGCCATCGCGCAGCACGCCCAGCACGCGCCAGATCTCCTCGCGCACCAGCGGCGCGAGCCCTTCGCTGGCCTCGTCCAGGATCAACAGCCGCGGATTGGTGGCCAGCGCGCGCGCCATGGCCAGCATCTGCTGCTCGCCCCCGGACAGCTGGTCGCCGCGGTGGCCGCGCCGCTCGGCCAGCCGCGGAAACAAGTCCCAGAGCTTGTCCGGCGTCCACGGGCCGGGGCGGGTGAAGGCCTCCAGGTGTTCCCGCACCGAAAGATTCGGAAAGACCTGGCGCCCCTCCGGAACCAGCGCGATGCCGCGACGGGCCACCTCGTGCGCGGGCCGGCCCGCGATCGGCTCGCCCAGGAAAGCCACGCCGCCGGACCAGGGTGGCAGCAACTGCATCACCGCGTTCACCAGCGTCGTCTTGCCCATGCCGTTGCGTCCCAGCAGGCCCACGATCTCGCCCGCGCGGAGCTCGAGATCGACGTCGAACAGCACCTGGCTGCGGCCATAGCCGGCGTTCAGGCCGCGCACGGCGAGCAGTTCGTTCATGCGGCCTCGCCCAGGTAGGCGGCCAGCACCCGCGGGTCGCTGCGCACCTGCGCCGGCGGCCCGCTCGCGATCACGGCGCCGCCCACCAGCACCGACACACGATCGGCCAGCCGGAACACCGCTTCCACGTCGTGCTCGATCAGCAATACGGCGCATTCGCCGCGCAGGGCCGCGATGCGCTCGCCCATGGCCAGCGACTCCTGCGCGCCGAGGCCGGCCATCGGTTCGTCCAGCAGCAGCAGGCGGGGCCGCGTCGCCAGCGCCAGCGCCACTTCCAGCGCGCGCTGCTCCCCGTGCGAGAGTTCATCGACTTGCACGGCGCCGCGCCCTTCCAGCCCGGCCCGGGCGAGGAGTCCGGGCGGAACGGCGGCGCCGCAGGCCACGCCCGCGAACGCCAGGTGTTCGGCCACCGTGAGGCTGTGGAACAGGCGCGTCACCTGGAAAGAGCGGACCAGCCCGCGGCGCGCACGCGCGTGCATGGTCGCGTGCGTGATGTCCGCGCCGGCGAAACGGATGGTCCCCGCTTCGCTGCGCAGTTCGCCGGCCAGCTGTGCCACCAGTGTCGTCTTGCCGGCGCCGTTGGGGCCGATCAGCGCGTGGATCTCGCCCGCCCGCACCTCCAGGTCCACGCCGTCGGTGACGACCAGCGCGCCGAACTGCTTGCGCAGGCCCCGCACTTGCAGTAGCGCCTCGCTCATTCGCGCCTCCGCACGAGGCCGGCCAGGCCGCGCGGCGCGAACAGCACCACGGCCAGCAGCACCCAGCCCGTCCAGAAGGACCAGTACCCGGTGTACGCGGCCAGCACCTCCTCCAGCAGCAGCAAGGCGAGCGCGCCGGCGACGCCGCCCCACAGGCTGCCCGCGCCGCCCAGGATCACCATCACCAGCAAGGTGCCGGACTGGGTCCAGTGCAGGTTGTTGGGGCTGACGTAGCCCTGCAGGTTGGCGCCGAGCGCGCCGGCCACGCCCGCGACCAGGCCCGCCATCACGAAGATGCAGAGCTTCCAGCGGAAGGTGGGCAGGCCCAGCGCCTCGGCGCGCAGTTCGTCGTCGCGCAAGGCCCGCACGGCGAGGCCCGCGCGCGAGCGTGCAAACAAGGCCAGCCCTGCGAGGCAGGCCGCCAGCACGGCAAGCGCCGTGTAGTACAGGACCATGCCATCGGGCAGGTCCGCACCGAACGGCAGCAGCACGCGCGAGCGCAGGCGCAGGCCTTCGTCGCCGCCCCAGCCCTTCATCGAGTTGGCGAGGTAGAACAGCATCTGCGCGAAGGCCAGCGTGATCATGATGAAGTAGACGCCGCGGGTCCGCAGCGACACCGCGCCGATGGCCAGCGCGGCGAGGCCCGTGACGGCCAGCGTCACCAGCAGGTGCAGCGCGAGCGACTGCTGTCCTTCCGACAGCAGCACGGCGCTGGCATAGCTGCCCAGGCCGAAGAAGGCGGCATGCCCCAGCGACACCATGCCGGCATAACCGAGCAGCAGGTTGAGGCTGGTCGCGGCGATCGCGTAGACCAGGATGCGGCTGGCCAGGCTCAGGTAGAAGTCCGCCCCGGCAGCGCGCAACACCCAGGGCAGGGCGAGGGCGGCGGCCCATGCAGCGCCGGCCAGCAGCGCGCGGCCCCTCATCGGCCCCGCACCGGCCACAGGCCCTGGGGACGCCAAAGCAGGATGCCGGCCATCAGCAGGTACATGGCGACCGAAGCCAGCGCGGGCCCGGCGGCGCTGGACCACTGCGGCGGCAGCCAGATGTGCAGGCCCCGCTGCAGCAAGGTGCGTCCCAGCGTGTCGACCACGCCTACCAGCAAGGCGCCGAGCAGCGCGCCGCGGATCGAGCCGACGCCGCCGATGACGACGACCATGAAAGCCGGGATCAGGATGTTCTCGCCCATGCCCACCTGCACCGCCAGCAGTGGCCCGAGCAGGCAGCCGGCTACCGCGCACAGTGCCGCACCGAAGGCGAAGACCGCCGTGAACAGGCGCGGCACGTTCACGCCCATGGCGCTGCTCATGCGGCGGTTGGAGGCGCCCGCGCGCACCAGCGCGCCGACCCGCGTCTTCTCGACCAGCAGGTACAGCAGCAAGGCGAGCAGCAGGCCCACCGCGATGATCAGCAGCCGCCAGGCCGGGTATTGCAGTCCCAGGGGCAGGGCGACCGGCCCGGCCAGGGCTTCGGGCGCCGACAGGGGAAGGTCGGAGCCGAACACCATCTTCATCGCGTCGTTCAGCACGAGGATCAAGGCGAAGGTGGCCAGCACCTGCGACAGGTGGTCGCGCGCGTAGAGGCTGCGCAGGAGACCGAGTTCCAGCACCACGGCCACCAGCGCGGTCACGATCACCGCGCCCGGCAAAGCCAGCCAGAAGGAACCCGTGATCGGCACGAGCCACGCAGCGACGAAGGCGCCCACCATGTACAGCGAACCATGGGCCAGGTTGATCAGGTCCATCACGCCGAACACGATGGTCAGCCCGGCGGCGAGCAGGAACAGCATCAGGCCGTATTGAAGGCCGTTGAGCCCCTGCTCGAGGAACAAGGTCATTTCGCCATCTTGCACTGCTGCACGTAGGCGTCGCCGTGGTTGCGCAATATGGGTTCGCTGAAGGACTTGTTGACCAGCCCGCCCTTGCCGTCGCTGCCGATGGTGCGCACGTAGTAATCCTGGATCGGGTACTGGTTGGTGTTGAACTTGAAAGCGCCGCGCACCGACTCGAAGCGGGCGGCGCGCAGTGCGTTGCGCACGGCCTGGCGGTCCTCGAGGCGGCCCTTGACGTCGCGCACGGCCGCGTCGATCAGCAGCGCCGTGTCGTAGCCCTGCGACGCATACAGGGTCGGCAGCCGCTTGTATTCCTTCTGGAACTCGGCGACGAACTTGCGGTTGGCCGCGTTGTCCATGTCGGGTGACCAGTGCGCGGTGTTGAAGAGGCCCGCCATCGGCGCGCCGATCGCGCTGATGATGTCCTGGTCGGCGCTGAAGCCGGGCAGCAGCAGCATGGTGTCCTTGGACAGGCCCGAGCCGACGAACTGCTTGATGAAGTTGATGCCCATGCCCCCGGGCAGGAAGACGTACACCGCCTGCGGCCTGGCGGCGCGGATCTGCGCCAGTTCGGCCGCGTAATCCAGCTGGCCGAGCTGCGAATAGACCTCGCCGGCGATGTCGCCCTTGAAGGTGCGCTTGAAGCCGGCCAGCGAGTCCTTGCCCGCCTGGTAGTTGGGCGCAAGCAGGAACACGTTCTTCAGCGAGCGCTGGTTGGCGAACGCGCCCGCGGCCTCGTGGTAGGCGTCGTTGGGCCAGCTCGCCGCGAAGAAGAGGGGGTTGCAGTCCTTGCCCGCCATCGAGGAGGGCGCGGCGTTCGGGCTGATGTAGAGGACGTTGTTGTCGACCGCTTCCGGCAGCGCCGCCAGCATGATGTTGGAGAACACCACGCCGGTCATGAAGTCGACCTTGTCGCGCTTCACGTAGCGCTCGAACAGCTGCCGGCCCGTGTCGGGCTTGAACTGGTCGTCGGCCACCAGCACTTCGGCCGGCAGGCCGCCCAGCTTGCCGCCATGCAGCTTGACGGCGAGATTGAAGCCGTCGCGGATGTCCACGCCCAGGGCCGCGTTCGGCCCCGAGAGCGTGCTGACGAAGCCCACCTTCACCCGGTCGGCCGCCTGGGCCAGGCCTGCGGCGGCCAGCCCGAAGAGGCCGGCCGCCACGACTTTCCAGCGAACATCACCCATGGTCTGCTCCTCGTGTGGTCAAACCCAGATCTGCAGCACGTAGTCGAAAGGCGCCTGGCTGTTGAACAGGTCCACGCGCTGCAGCTTGATGCGAAGCTGTCCCTGGGCGTCGCGCACCAGGTGGTGGCGGTAGCGGCCGCCGAAGTGGCGGATCTCGTCGCGCCGCAGCTCCATCATGTGGAAGCGCGAGCGCACGACGAGCTCGCGGCCGTCATCCGATTCGAGCGTGACGTGGCTCACGAGGTGGCTGGTCTCCCAGTCCGGCGCCTGCGACCACGCGTTGGGGTGGCTGACACGGCCCTTGCGGATCTCCATCATCGGCTTGTCCTCGGCGAAGATCGACGGCGAGCCTTCCCAATCGGTCTGCTGCGGGGTCACCGGCATCCAGTACACGCCGTCGTCGGCGAACAGGTCGATGTACGCCTGCCAGTACTTGCCATCCAGCAGTTCGGCCTGGCCGTACAGCAATTGCTCCACCTGGCGCTGCAGGTCGGCGCCGGCGGCCAGCGGTGCGGCCGGCAGCGCTTCTGCCGTGCGCTGCGGAGCGCCTACGCCCAGCTGCGGTGCGCGCGGCGAATGGTCCGGCGCAACGGACTGCGCGCCGGTGGCCGCCTGCGCCCCGGCTTCGATGACGACGTCCTGCGCCAGCAGGTGCTCGAAGTCCGGGCCGGCGCTGGGGATCGCTGCTTGCTTGCTGTCCATCGCGTTCTCCTCAGGCGCCCATGTACCGGGACCAGGCCCGGAACTGGTTGCGCATCACGGCTTCGGAGGTTCCGTGGTTGGAGTAGATGACGCCGTTGTCCTCGCGGTCGTCGCCGTACCAGCGGTGGAAGCTGACCCAATCCATGCCCTTGGACTCCAGGCCGCGCTGGCCCTTCGTCCAGTTCTCCAGGTCGTCGGCGTTGATCATCGTGGCCGGCGAGTTCACCAGGTTGTAGTACCAGAGGCTGCGCCGGTAGATGGCCTCGGGCGCGCCCTTCAGCCGGAAATGCCAGATCTCCGACAGCGTCTTGTCCGCCGAGATCGGCCGCATGCAGCGCAATTGCTGCAGCGGGCTCTGCACCGAGAGGTAGGGGTACACCAGCACGTGGTGGATGCTGCGCGAGAGGTATTCCTCCATCTTCTCCTTGCCGTAGGCCCGTTCCAGCAGCGCCTCGTACTCGCGCGTGTCGGGGTCGGCGGGCCGCAGGCCCATGTAGGCCTTGAGGATGCCGTGGCCGCGCGGGAAGTTGATGGTCTGCACCTTGTCCCACTGGTCGAAGTTGGAAGCGAAGGCGGACAGGTAGTGGTAGTACAGCGGCACCGCTTCGCCCTGCGCCTTCAGCCGCTTCTCGACGCGGCCGGCGGCGATGCCGGTGGACTGGTGGGTGACGGAAGGATGCAGCGCATCGAGCTGGTTCTCCATGAAGAACTTCCAGTTCGAATGCTGGATGACGCGGTGGCAGATGGGCACGACTTCCACCTCGCCCTCCGGCGAGCGGTCGCACATGTCGTCGAAGGCCACCTTCGCTTCGCCGAGGAATTCTGAAAGCGTCGGCCCTTCGTCCACCAGGCAAGCGAAGACGAAGCCGCGGTAGCTGTCCACGCGCGCGGCGCGGCGCATCGAGCAATCGGGGTTGTCGCGCGTCATTCGCGTGTTCTCGTACCCCGCCGCCAGCGGGATGGCGCGCACGCTGCCATCCAGGTGGAAGCTCCACGCGTGGTAGGAGCAGACGAGGGCGCTGCCGGTGTTGCCCTGCCGGTTGCCGATGACCTGCACGCCGCGGTGCGGGCAGCGGTTGTAGAGGACCGAGATGCCCCCATCGGGCTGCCGCACCATCAGCATGGGCTGGCGGCCGATGGTGACGGCGTAGTAGTCGCCGGGCGCCTTCACCTGCGACTCGTGGCCGCAGTACACCCAGATGCGCTCGAAGATGTTCTCCATCTCGGCGTCGAAGATCGCCGGGTCCGTGTACACGCTGCGGTGCACGCGGTCCGGTTCGACGAGGCGGCTGACGTCCATCGGCATCCCTCCTGGTTCGGCTGGGCCGAATCTAGGGCAATTCGAGGCGCGTGGATAGCTGGGACAAGCGCGCTGGACGGGCTGCCGGTATCGCGGCGCGATACCAGCGGTAACCGGCCCGGCTACATGCGCAAGGAGTCCTGGTGTTCCGGGGGCGCACTCGCCACAGTGCGCCGCACAGGCATCTGCCTGGACCACCTGGATATCCATGAAGCTCGATTCCCGCACCGTCGTCCACGCCACCCAATGGGCCGCCGTGCTGCTCGCCGGCGCGGCGCTTGCCGGCTGCTACGTCGTCCCGACGCAGCCGATGCCGCCGACCTCGCCGGTCGCCGGCCCCACCGCCGTGACGCCGGCCACGCCGCCGGCGCCCGTCGTCTTCACCGCGCGGCTGTACCCCGCCAACGACCTGGCGGCGCAGTACGGCATCGTGGCTGCCTCGGTGACCAACGACCTCAATGGGCGCGGCTACTTCACCACCGCCATCGGTGGCGAGGCCTTCTCCGGCGAGGCCACGCGCGTGGCGGGATCGGCCCGCGACGGCCAGGCAAGCGGTGCGGGCAACCGCGGCAGCTTCATGAGCTGCCGCTACACGATGAACACGTCGACGCTGGGCAGCGGGAGCTGCCGGCTGAACAACGGCGCCGTGTTCAGCATGCACGTCGGCGGCTGAACCTCAGGCGATCGCCGTCTCGTCCGGCGGCGGCGGGTCCGCCTGGTACTTGAGGTGCCCGACGTACTGCAGCGCCTGCAGGCTGCGCACCGAAGGCACGTCGCCTTCGCGCATGTGCAGCAGGTCCGCCGGACTCAGGAAGCGCGGGTCGGCCTCGGTGAGGGGCAGGCCCGCGCGCCGGTACGCCTCCAGCACGAACTGCGAACAGAAGAAGCGGTCGCTGCTGCCCAGCCCGAGCTGCACGGCGCCCACGCCCCGGACGCACAGGTCGCGCATCGGCGCGGGCGCGAGCGGCAGCTCGCACAGGCGCCGCTCGATCGAGAAGGGCGCCTGCAGCATCACGCCGACCACGTTGTAGCGGGTGCCGACCGTCTCGCCGACGAAGGCGCGCATCTTGTCGATGTGCTCGGGGCGCAGGCCCGGGTGGCGAAAGGCCGCCACCGTGGATTCCTCCGCGAGCAGCGCTTCGACCGAGCGGCGGCGGATGCCTTCGCCCACGGCCTCGGCCACCTGCGCGTCGCCCACGTACAGCGAGGCATGGCTCACCGGCGACACGGTCAGCAGGCGGATGCCCGCGGACGTGAGCCCGTTGGCCGCCGACAGCACGATGTCGCCCGGGCGCAGCGCGCCCACGCCTATGGAGGGCACGCCGTCGACGGGCGTGAAACCGGGGTTCTGCACCTGCAGGCGCGGCAAGTGCTGGGGACTCGGTTCGGCGAAGCGGGTGGCGCATCCCGCCAGCAAGGCGAGCGGCGCGGCGGCCAGGAGGCGGCGGCGGGACGGCATGGCGGCCGATTCTAGAAAGACGTGGCGCGCGCGACCATGGCACCGTTGTTCCGGCGCGTCGGCCGGACCCGGCAACACTTGGTCCGGGGTCGCGCTGCCCGTGGACGGCGGTGTTACCGCGTCCAACGGCCAGCCGAACATGGGGTGAAACCCCGTTACAAGCGCCCCACGCGCGCCAAGGGGAGGGGGGCACCCGCACGGTATCATCCCCGGTCAATTCGAGTCAGTCTCAGAGGCAGGGGACCGTGCGCCTTAATTCGATCAAGCTTTCCGGGTTCAAATCCTTTGCCGAGCCCACCAATTTCATGCTGCCCGGGCAGCTGGTGGGCGTGGTCGGACCGAACGGCTGCGGCAAGTCCAACATCATGGACGCCGTGCGCTGGGTGCTGGGCGAGTCCAAGGCCAGCGAGCTGCGTGGCGAGTCCATGCAGGACGTCATCTTCAACGGCACCACCAGCCGCAAGCCGGCCAGCCGCTCCAGCGTGGAACTGGTGTTCGACAACGCCGACCACCGCGCCGGCGGCCAGTGGAGCCAGTTCGCGGAGATCGCCGTCAAGCGCGTGCTGACGCGCGACGGCACCAGCAGCTACTACATCAACAACCAGCCGGTGCGCCGGCGCGACGTGCAGGACGTGTTCCTCGGCACCGGCCTGGGCCCGCGCGCCTACGCCATCATCGGCCAGGGCACGATCAGCCGGATCATCGAATCCAAGCCGGAGGAGCTGCGCCTGTTCCTGGAAGAGGCGGCGGGCGTCTCCAAGTACAAGGAGCGCCGCCGCGAGACCGAGAACCGGCTGACGGACACGCGCGAGAACCTCACGCGGGTCGAAGACATCCTGCGCGAGCTGAACGCCAACCTGGAAAAGCTGGAGAAGCAGGCCGAGGTGGCCGCGCGCTACAACCAGCTGCAGGCTGACGTCACGCTCAAGCAGCACCAGCTGTGGTACCTGAAGCGCGCCGAGGCCGAGGCCGACCAGGCCCGCATCAAGGCCGATGCCGACAAGGCGGTCAACGACCTCGAGTCGCGCGTCGCCGACCTGCGCCGCATCGAGAACGAGCTGGAAACCATCCGCCAGGCGCACTACGCCGCCGGCGACCAGGTGAACCAGGCCCAGGGCCAGCTGTACGAAGCCAGCGCCGAAGTGGGCCGGCTGGAGGCGGAGATCCGCTTCGTGGTCGAAGGCCGCCAGCGCGCCGAACAGCGCCTCGTGCAGCTGAAGGAGCAGGCCGCGCAGTGGTCCACCCGCAAGGAAGAAGCGGAAGCCGAAACCGAAAACCTGGCCGCGATGGGCATGGAGGCGGAAGAAAAAGCCGCCTTGCTGGCCGCCCAGGTCGAAGAACAGGACCTGCAACTGCCCGACCTGGAAGATGCCGTGCGGCAGGCGCAGACGCGCTCCAGCGAGCAGCGCGGCGCCGTCACCCAGGTGCAGCAGCAGATCCAGGTGCTGGCCGCCGACCAGCGCAACATCGAGGAACAGTCGCGCCAGCTCAATCAGCGGCGCGAGCGCCTCGTGGCCGACAAGAACGCGCTGGCCGCGCCCGACGAACAGCGCCTGGTCAACCTGCAGCAGCAGCTGGCCGCGGCGCAGGAGCAGGCCGAAACCTCCGACGCCCGCCTGCACGAACTGCAGGACCAGGTGCCGCAGCTGGACGAAGACCGGCGCACCAGGCAGCAGGACGTCAACGCCCAGGGCGCACGCCAGGCCGACCTGTCGGCGCGCATGGAAGCGCTGAAGGCCCTGCAGGAAAAGGTCCGCACCGACGGCAAGCTGCAACCCTGGCTGGCCAAGCACGGCCTGGGCGGGCTGCAAGGCCTGTGGACCAAGATCCACATCGAGCAGGGCTGGGAAAACGCACTGGAAGCGGCGCTGCGCGAACGCATGAACGCGCTGGACGTCTCGCGCCTGGACATGGTGCGGGCCTTCGCGAGCGATGCGCCGCCGGCCAAGCTGGCCTTCTACCACGCGCCCCAGGCCGCCGCGCCGGAAGGCGCCACCGCGCTGCCGCGCCTGGCCGACCTGCTGCGCCTGAACGATGCCGGCCTGAAGGCGCTGCTGGCCGACTGGCTGCATGGCTGCTACACGGCCACTTCGCTGGAAGATGCACTGGCCGCCCGCGACAAGCTGCAGGCCGGCGAGGCGATCTACGTGGCGTCCGGCCATGCGGTCACGCCGCACAGCGTCAGCTTCTACGCGCAGGACTCCGAGCAGGCCGGCCTGCTGGCCCGCCAGCAGGAGATCGAGAACCTCGAGAAGCAACTGCGCGCGCAGGCCCTCATCACCGAGGAAGCGCGCACCGCCCTGATCCGCGCCGAAGCCGCGTACAGCGACGCCTCGCAGCGCCTGACGGTGGCGCGCCGCGAAGCCGCCGAATCGCAGGGCCGCGCCCACGAACTGCAGGTGGAAAACCTGCGCCTCACGCAGCTGGCCGAACAGACCCGCGCCCGCAGCGAGCAGATCGCCGGCGACATGGCCGAACTGGACGCGCTGCTGGAGGAACTGCAGGAGCGCCGCGTGGCGGCCGAGGGCCGCTTCGAGGAGCTGGACATGCAGCTGGCCGACAGCCAGGAGCGCCACGCCCAGCTGGACGAACGCGTGATCGAGTCCGAGCGCAAGCTGGCCGAGGCGCGCGAGCAGCACCGCAGCCTGGAACGCCAGGCGCAGGAAGCGACCTTCGCGCAGCGCGCGCTGGAAGCGCGCAAGGGCGAGCTGCAGCGCTCCATCGAGACGGCCACGCAGCAGGCGGGCTCCATCGCCGGCGAAGAAGAACGGGCCCAGGCCGAACTCTCGCGCCTGACCGACGCCGCTGCCCAGGCCGGCCTGCAAAGCGCGCTGGAACTGAAGTCCGAGCGCGAGCAGGTGCTGGGCGCCAAGCGCAGCGAATACGACGACCTCACCGCCAAGCTGCGCGCCTCCGACGAGCGCCGGCTGCAGCTGGAGCGCGAGCTGGACCCGCTGCGCCAGCGCATCACCGAGATGCAGCTGAAGGAACAGGCTGCGCGCCTGGGCCTGGAGCAGTACGAGCAGTTGCTGACAGACGCGCAGGCCAACCTGGAAGCCGTGGGCAAGTCGATCGAGGACAACAAGGTGCGCCTGCAGGGCCTGCAGTCGGAGATCGACCGCATCCATCGCGAGGTGCAGGCGCTGGGCGCCGTGAACCTGGCTGCGCTGGAAGAACTGAGCACGGCGCGCGAACGCAAGCAGTTCCTGGACGCGCAGTCCAAGGACCTGAACGAAGCGATGACGACGCTGGAAGACGCCATCAAGAAGATCGACGGCGAGACGCGCGAGCTCCTGGCCAGCACCTTCAACACCGTCAACGAGCACTTCGGCCGCATGTTCCCCGAGCTGTTCGGCGGCGGCAACGCCAAGCTGATGATGACGGGCGAGGAGATCCTCGACTCCGGCGTCCAGGTGATGGCGCAGCCCCCGGGCAAGAAGAACCAGACCATCCACCTGCTGTCGGGCGGCGAGAAGGCGCTGACCGCCATTGCATTGGTCTTCGCCATCTTCCAGCTGAACCCGGCGCCTTTCTGCCTGCTGGACGAGGTGGACGCGCCGCTGGACGACGCCAACACGGAGCGCTACGCCAAGCTGGTGAGTGCCATGAGCAAGGAAACGCAGTTCCTCTTCATCAGCCACAACAAGATCGCGATGGAGATGGCCGAACAGCTGATCGGCGTGACCATGCAGGAGCAGGGCGTCTCGCGCATCGTGGCGGTGGACATGGAATCCGCCGTGTCGATGGCCGAAGCATGAGCGGTTTCACCGTCGGCCTGGCCATCATCGGCGGGCTCGTGCTCGCCGGCCTGGTGGCCTGGAACGCCTGGACCACGCGGCGCAACACGCCGCGCCAGCCGGACGTCCCCACCACCGTGCTCGCCACCGTGCCGCTGGAGCCGCAGGAGCGCAGCGAACCGGTGCTGCACCCGGAGCCGGACGAAGACCTGGCGCCGCTGCCGCAGCCGGAGCGCAAACCGCGGCTGGACGCCCTCATCGACGTGCTGGCGGCCATCGCGATCGACACCTTGGTGACCGGCGAAGCCGCCATGGCGGCCCTGCCGACCACGCGCCGCGCCGGCAGCAAGCCTTTCGCCATCGAAGGCCGCAACGACGCGAGCGGCGAGTGGGAGACACCGCGGGCGAACCAGCGCTATGCCGCCTTCCAGGCCGGCGTGCAGCTGGCCAACCGCAACGGCGCGCTGAACGACATCGAGTTCTCCGAATTCGTGATGAAGACCCAGGCCTTCGCCGATGCCATCAACGGCGCGCCGGAGTTTCCCGAGATGCGCGACGAAGTGGGCCGCGCGCGCGAGCTGGACCAGTTCGCGAGCACCCATGACGCCCAGCTGAGCTTCACCCTGCGCGCGCGCCAGGCGGCCTGGAGCCCGGGCTACGTGCAACAGCACGCGTCGCGCCAGGGCTTCGTCGCCGGCGCCATCCCGGGCCGCATGGTGCTGCCGGCCACGCAGCCGGGCCAGCCGGCGGTGCTGGGGCTGTCCTTCTCGACCCAGGCGGCCCTGTCGGAGGATCCCGCACACTCGGCCATCCGCGACCTGACGCTGTCGCTGGACGTGCCGCAGGTGTCGCGCATCGAACAGCCCTTCGTGCGCATGCGCGATACGGCCATTGCCCTGGCCGCCGCCATGGACGGCATGATCACCGACGACGACGGCCGCGTGATTCCGGTGGAAGCGCTGGACCGCATCGGCGCGGACCTCGAGCATCTGTACGACACGCTGGAAGCGCGCGACCTGTCGGCCGGCTCGCCGCAGGCGCGACGGCTTTTCAGCTGACGTTTCGGAGCGGTGCGCAGCAAGCTGCGCACCCTACGATGGCCGCCACGAGCGAGGCACAATCTCTTCCATGTCGATCCCGCCCCGCGACCAGGAACGCGCCGACGCGCTGCGCGAACTGCTGCACCACCACGCCCACCAGTACTACGTCCTCGACACGCCCGAGATTCCGGACGCCGAATACGACAAGCTGTTCCGCGAACTGCAGGAGCTGGAGGAAAAGTATCCGGCCCTTCGCACCCCCGATTCGCCGACGCAGCGCGTCGGCGGCGCCATCGCCGAAGGCTTTGCCAAGGTCCGCCACAAGGTGCCGATGCTCTCCATCCGCACCGAGACCGACATCGAAGCCACCGGCGCGCAGAACTTCGACGGGCGCGTGCGCCGCGAGCTGGAATCGAAAGAGGGCGACCCGCCGGTCGAATACGTCGCCGAACTGAAGTTCGACGGCCTGGCCATCAACCTGCGCTACGAGCGCGGCGTGCTGGTGCAGGCCGCCACGCGCGGCGACGGCGAGATCGGCGAGGACGTGACGCAGAACATCCGGACCATCGGGCAGATTCCGCTCAAGCTCAAAGGCAAGGATTTCCCGCCGGTGCTCGAAGTGCGCGGCGAGGTCTACATGCGCCGCGACGACTTCGAGGCGCTGAACGAATCGCAGCGCGAGAAGATCGCCAAGGGTGCGAAGAACGAGAAGACCTTCGTCAACCCGCGCAATGCCGCGGCCGGCGCCGTGCGGCAGCTGGATCCGGCCATTGCGCGGCAGCGGCCCCTGAGCTTCTATGCCTATGGCTGGGGCGAGATCGAGGACGGACCGGCCTTCGAGACGCACTACCAGGTGCTGCAGGCGATGAAGGCCTGGGGCCTGCCGGTGTCCGATCGCACCGTCATCGCGCACGGCGCCGAGGACCTGGTCAAGTACCACCAGGCCGTGGGCCAGGCGCGCGACAGCCTGCCTTTCGACATCGACGGCGTCGTCTACAAGGTGAACCCGCTTGCGCTGCAGAGGCAGCTGGGTTTCGTCACGCGCGAACCGCGCTGGGCGGTGGCGCACAAGTTCCCGGCGCAGGAGCAGCTGACGACGGTGGAGTCCATCGACATCCAGGTCGGCCGCACGGGCAAGCTGACGCCCGTCGCCAAGCTCGCGCCGGTTTTCGTCGGCGGCGTGACCGTCACCAATGCCACGCTGCACAACGAGGACGAGGTGCGGCGCAAGGACGTGCGCATCGGCGACACGGTGATCGTGCGCCGCGCCGGCGACGTGATCCCTGAAGTGGTGGCCGTGGTGCCGGAGAAGCGCGTGGCCGGCGCGCAGGAGTTCGTCATGCCGCACACCTGCCCGGTGTGCGGTTCGGCGGCGGTGCGCGAGGAGGGCGAGGCCGACTATCGCTGTACCGGCGGGCTGTTCTGCGGCGCGCAGCGCAAGCAGGCCATCCTGCACTTCGCGCAGCGCCGCGCGATGGACATCGAGGGCCTAGGCGAGAAGCTGGTGGACCAGGTGGTGGAGGCGAGCGTCGTGAAGGTGCTGCCGGACCTCTATCGGCTCGGCCTCGCGAACCTCGTCGCGCTGGAGCGCATGGGCGAGAAGTCGGCCCAGAACCTGCTGGCCGGCCTGGAGAAATCCAAGGCCGCGACCCTGCCGCGCTTCCTGTTCGGGCTGGGCATCCGCCACGTCGGCGAATCGACGGCGCGCGACCTGGCGCGGCATTTCGGCAAGCTGGATTCCATCATGGACGCCAGCGTGGAGCAGCTGCTGCAGGTGCCGGACGTCGGTCCCATCGTCGCCGAAAGCCTGCATGCCTTCTTCCAGCAGCCGCACAACCGCGAGGTGATCGAGCAGCTGCGCGCCTGCGGCGTGCATTGGGAGGAGAGCGAGCCGGTGGCGCAGGCGCCCAAGCCGCTGTCCGGCAAGACGGTGGTCCTGACCGGCACCTTGCCCACGCTGAGCCGCGACGAGGCCAAGGACCTGCTGGAAGCCGCCGGCGCCAAGGTGGCGGGCTCCGTCAGCAAGAAGACCGACTACGTGGTCGCGGGTGCGGAAGCCGGCAGCAAGCTGGACAAGGCCCGCGAGCTGGGCGTGGCGGTGCTGGACGAAGACGGGCTGCGCCAACTGCTCGCGTCCTGAGGCGCGGCGGTATGCTCGCCGCATGACCGTTCGCGAAATCCTGAAGATGGGCGATCCGCGCCTGCTGCGCGTGGCGCAGCCCGTGCGCGCCTTCGACACGCCTCAGCTGGCGCAGCTCATTGCCGACATGCAGGACACCATGGCCGCCGCCAATGGCGCCGGCCTGGCCGCGCCGCAGATCGGCGTCGACCTGCAGCTGGTGATCTTCGGCACGGACGCGCCGAACCCGCGCTATCCTGATGCGCCAGTGGTGCCGCGCACCGTGCTGCTCAACCCGGTGATCACGCCGCTGGCCGGCGAGGAGGAGGAAGACTGGGAAGGCTGCCTCTCCGTGCCCGGCCTGCGCGCGATGGTGCCGCGCTGGCGGCGGATCCGCTACACCGGCGTCGACCCGCAGGGCCAGCCGATCGCCCGCGAGGCCGAGGGCTTCCACGCCCGCGTGGTGCAGCACGAATGCGACCACCTGGTGGGCAAGCTGTACCCGATGCGGGTGCGCGACTTCACGAAGTTCGGCTTCACCGAAGTGCTGTTCCCCGGGCTGGACGCGCCGGCCGACGACTAGAACTGTCCCTTCTGGGTGCCCTCGGCCCAGGCCGCCGGCTGCGGGGCCCAGGTGCCCGCACCCAGCACCACGGCGGCCAGTTCCTGCAGGCCGGCGCCCAGCACCGCGCGCGCGGCCTGTTCGCCGCCGTCCTCGCGTTGCGCCAGCCGGCAGAAGCCGGCCAGCATCTCGTAGTCCTTGTCCAGCAAGGACACCAGCAGCCTGGCCAGTTCGTAGCTGAGAGGCTGGCCATCGTCGGGCCGCAGGAAGGACTTGCCGGCCCAGAACTCCTGGATCGTCGCCTCCGTCCAGAAGTGTCCGAACAGGTATTGCAGTTCGATGGGGCGATAGCGCGGGCGCGCCGGCACAGCGATGTTCCGTGTTCACTGCCAGGCCTTCGTTCAGCCTGGCGGGAAGGGGGCACCTTTCTGGCGGGCAGCGTAGCGGAGCCGTCTCCTCCGAGGCGTCACGCCTACGCTGCCGGCGGGCGGCAGATTCGCACTGCAGCAGCTTCCCCACGAGATCGGCGAAGCTCGCCCCGGCCATTGGGTGGCCAGGCAGACCATCTTCAGTTCCTCGCATAGGGCGGCGAATGCCTTGGCGGTCGCGTGCACTCGTGCGCCAGCGACCTCTGGCGTGAGTTTCATGCCGGCGGCGTCCGAGCTGGCCACCTTATGAGGAGTGGAGTTCAAGGGGCGACCGATGTTGACGCGTGATGCGCCGGACCACGTCCTCATAGTGAACGCCTTCTTCGTGGACGTTTGACGCCCCTGGATTGAAAGGCCCCACGGCCCGCTGGGACAGAGTTGCCATTGCCTTGCCAGGCATCTAGACTGCAGCCTATCGAATATTTATTCGAAATATCGAATGTCATTTTGGAGATGCAGGAATGGACCTGGGGTTGAAGGACAGGGTCGTGCTGATTACCGGGGGCGGCCGGGGTATCGGTCGGTCAACCGCGCTCGCGTTTGCGGCAGAAGGCGCCCATGTCGCTGTGCTGGACACCGATAGCGACGCCGCGGAAGCGGTCATGCAAGAAGTCCGCGCGACCGGCCTGCGCGGGGTCGCACAGCGTTGTGACATCACGAGCGCGGAGGACGTCGGCTGCGCGATTGGATCGGTCATGGAACAGTTCGGTCGGGTCGACGTTCTGGTCAACAACGCGGGGATCTCGCGCGACGCGACTCTGCTGAAGATGAAGGAAAGCGACTGGGATCTCGTCATGGACGTGAACCT
This sequence comes from Ramlibacter agri, assembly GCF_012927085.1. Taxonomy (NCBI): domain Bacteria; kingdom Pseudomonadati; phylum Pseudomonadota; class Betaproteobacteria; order Burkholderiales; family Comamonadaceae; genus Ramlibacter; species Ramlibacter agri. The sequence continues at coordinate 39,438 of NZ_JABBFX010000007.1, forward strand.
GAAGGGCACCTTCCACGTCACGCGCGCGGTGCTCCAGCAGATGAAGGACCGCCGCTGGGGCCGCGTCATCAACATCGGCTCACGTTCGATGTTCGGCAATTTCGGGCAGACCAGCTACACGGCCTCGAAGATGGCCATCGTGGGCTTCACGCGTTCGCTGTCCTTGGAGCAGGCTCGCAACGGCATCACGGTCAACACCGTCGCCCCGGGCTTCATCGAGACGGAAGGCATCAAGAGCCACGTCAACTACCCCTCGCTGCGCGAGGTCGCCATTGGCAAGAACCCCGTCGGTTTCCTGGGCGCACCCGAGGACATCGCCAACACGGTCGCGTACCTCGCTTCCGAGCAGGCCCGCTACATCACTGGAACGACGGTGTTCGTCACGGGCGGGCGGTTCTCGTCATGACCGAACTGTCCCGCTCCGCTGCCGCCGTCCGCGATGTCCAAGCGCTCAAGCTGTACTGGGAAGACCTGCCGGTCGGCTATATGTTCGAGACGCCAGCCCGCACGATCACGGAGGCAGACGTCGTCGCCTTTGCCGCGCTGACGGGCGACTTCAACCGCCTGCATGTCGACGTCGAGTTCGCAAAGTCCAGCTTCTTTGGGCAGCGTCTTGCCCACGGGTTGCTGGTTGCATCGGTCAGCGTCGGACTTGCCACTCGCACCTTGGTTCACCAGCTGATCGAAAACACCGCCATCTCCGTTCTGGAGAACAAGCTGCAATTCCTGAAGCCGACCTTCATCGGCGACACCATCCGGACAAGGATCGATGTGACAGAAGCGCGTCCCACCCGCAACCCCGAGCGCGGCGTCCTGGTGTTCAGGCGCCGGACCATCAACCAGCGCGACGAAGCGGTGATCGAGGCGACGGTGCCTTATCTCATCCAGCGCCGACCGACCGAAGGCGGAGTCGCATGAACCGGGCTCAAGGCCAATTTTCCGACCTGTCGCACCTGGTCCTGCCACGTTCCATCGCGCTGATCGGTGCATCGGATCGCGCGGACAGCGTAGGCGGCCGCACGCTGGACAACCTGCTGGCCCACTCCAGCTACCAGGGAAAGCTGCACCTGGTGAACCCGACGCGTTCGCAGGTCCGCGGCATGGCCTGCCATCCTTCTGTGAAGGATGTAGGCACGCCGGTGGACGTCGCCATCGTGGCGGTCAAGGCAGACAGCGTCCTGCCGGCCCTGGAGGAATCTGCCGCCCTCGGCACGAAGTTCGCGATGGTCCTGACCTCCGGGTTCGGCGAGGTCGGAGAAGAGGGCCGTCGCGCGGAGGCGCGCATGGCGGAGCTCGCGCGCAGCAGCGGCATGCGCATCTATGGCCCGAACTGCCCGGGGCTGAACAACATCAATGCGCGACTGGGGATGACCTTCTCCCCGGCATATCGCTTCGACCAGATGCCGGGGCCCATCGGGCTGGCGACGCAAGGCGGCGGCATGGGCCGCACGATCATCCAGGCGATGGCCCGCGGAATCGGCACCGGCCTGTGGTTCTCCGCCGGCAATGAGGTGGATCTGGAGGTGAGCGACTTCGTCCACTACATGGCAACGGCCGATGACATCAAGGTCATCGCAACCACGCTGGAAGGTGTGCGCAACGGTCCGCGCTTCCTGGAGGCGTGCCAGCACGCGGCCCGGCATGGCAAGCCGATCGTGGCGATGAAGATCGGCAAATCCGAATACGGCATGAAGGCGGCCCAGTCGCACACGGCGGCAATCACCGGATCGGCGGAAGTGAACAGCGCCGTGTTCCGCGAGCTGGGTGTGACCGAGGTCGAAGACGTCGATGAGCTCGTCGATGTCGCGGCACTGCTGGCACGAGGCCTGCCGACGGGCCGTGAGAAGGTCGCGGTGTTCTGCTATTCCGGCGGAACCGCCGCCCTGGCCGCCGACAAGGTGGGCCAGGCGGGCCTGGAGCTTGCCAGCTTCACGGACGCCACCACTGCAACCTTGCAATCGCAACTGCCCCCCTATGCAGCCATCTCCAACCCGGTGGACACGACCGCGGTGGTCCTCACTGACCCGGAGATCGGCTATGCGTCGCTCAAGGCAGTGGCGCAGGATCCGAACGTCGGCGCCGTCATCTATCCCATCCCCTTCGACTACGGCGAAGTGACGACCACGGCGGCCAGGAGTGCGGTCCGCGTCCAGCAGGAGGTGGACAAGCCGATCGTGATGGTCTGGATGAGCGACAAGTTGGGCGACGGCTACCCCGTGCTGGTGGAAGGCGGCATCGTCCCGGCGCGATCGGTGGAGAACGCCGTCAAGGCAGTCCAGCGCTACCTCGAACGCGGCGCGTGGCAGTCGTCGCATGATGCGGCTTGGCGGCCTGGGGCATTAGCCGGTAAGCCGGAAGTTGCCCACATGGGTGATTCGCAGCCGACTCCGGTGCGAGAGCACGAGGCCAAGGCCAGGCTCAAGTCCGCCGGCATCCGTGTGCCCCGCTCGCGCTTCGTCGCGCAGCAGCAGGATGTGGCGAAGGCGTTCTCCGAACTGGAAGCGCCGGTGGTCGCCATCAAGATCGTCAGTCCGACGATCACCCACAAGTCAGACGTCGGCGGCGTGCTGCTGGGCATCCGCACGGCAGACGCTGCGGTGGCAGCCTTCGAAGAAATGATGCGCACGGTCGCCCAGGCGGCGCCCGGGCACGCCCTGGAAGGCGTGTTGCTGGAGGAGATGCTGGAGGGCCCGTTCGCCGAAGTGGTCATCGGCGTTCACCGGGATCCTGTGTTCGGCCATGTCTGCACCTTCGGGCTCGGCGGGATCGCCATCGAGCTGTTCAAGGACGTCAGCCGCCGGCTGCTGCCGCTCACGCCGCAAAGGGCGCGTGCCATGGTCGAAGAGACCCGCTGCGTGCGGCTGCTCAAGGGCTTCCGGGGCAAGCCGGCCACGGACATCGATGCCCTGGTCGATGCCCTGGTGTCCGTGAGCACCTTGGTGACGACGACACCAGGCATCGAGGAACTCGAGATCAATCCCCTGGCGGTCTTGCCGCAAGGCGGCGGCGTCGTCGCGCTGGATGCCGTCCTGAACCTTGGAAACGACAAGCAATGACAATGCACACCACCGATATCGGCTACGCCACCAAGACGGCGGTCGTCCTTCGCGGCAAGGACTTTTCGACGGAAATCCTGGGCAAGATGGATTTTCTGGACGTCGTCATGCTCACAGCCATCGGGCGCGTGCCGACGCCGCAGGAAAAGGTGATGCTCAACCTGATCCTCGTGACGGCAGCCGGACACGGAATCACCCCGAGCGTGCTGTCGGCGCGCCTCACCTGGCTAGGCGCCCCGGAGGCCTTGCAGGGCGCAGTTGCTGCGGGCCTGCTGGGTGGTGGCAGCGTCTACCTGGGCCCGATCCAGAACATTGCGCAGTCGCTGCTGGAAACTTGCAAGGATGTGGACAAGGACGCTGCCGCCGCCACCATCCGGGATCTGGCATCGGGTTACCTCTCGGCGATGAAGGCGGCGAAGAAGCCGGTGCTGGGAGTGGGCAGTGGAACCCATGCGGAAGGCGATCCGCGCACTCCGGTGATCCGTGAACTCGCGCGCGAGAACGGCTTCTACGGGCTGCACTGGCGATTGATGGATGGTCTCGCCGAGGTGCTCAGCGAAACCAAGGGTCGCCCCTTCGAAGTCAATGGCGCCGGCGCCCTTGCGGCGGTGATCGCCGACATGGGCCTGGATCCCCTGCTGGGGCGCGGCCTGATGCTCACCGGCCGCTGCGCGAGTTTGGTGGCACATGTCCTCGAGGAGCGGGACCGGCCGATCGGCCAGGAAGTGTGGGACCTGGTCTTGCGCGAAGAAGGCCACAAGGCTGCCGCTTGAAGGCGGCAGCCTTCAAGCGGCAGCGGTATCGAACAGCGGGTCGCAGACCTCGTGCAGCACCGCCAGGAATTCATCACGTCGCTGGCGCAGCGTCGGCTGTGCGCCTGCGATGCTGAACCCCAGGAGCTGCCCGTTGACCCGGCCCGCGATGGCGATCGTCGCAAGTCCGTCCGCGCCTTCGTTCTCCAGATGCACGTAACCCAGTTTCCTGAGCCTTCCGACCTGCCGCACCAGTTCCCCGGGATCGGTGATCGTCGCGGACGCCACCTTCTCGTAAGGGCCGCTGCCGATCTCGCGCGGAACGTCCTCCGGCGGCATGCGCGTCAGGATGGCCTTGCCGAGGGCGGATACATGAAGGCTCAGGCGATCGCCTCGCGCAGACGTGTACCGCAGCGGTTGATGGCCAGGGCTGAATGCCACCACAGTGACCACCTGCCCGTGGAGCGATCCGCACAGCGCGCTTTCGCCAGTGCGATTGCGGACCCGCTCACAGGCATCGTTCAGGCTGGCGGCAGCGATGTCGTTCTTGTCGATCTCGCGGGCAATCGCGATCAGCCGTCCCGTGGGGTACAGGCGCCTGGTCTGATGCGAGCGGCCGAGGTAACCGATGTCGATCAACGTGTTCACCAGGTTGGAGCAACTGCTTTCCGGCAGGTCCAGGTTCTTGGCCAGTTCGGCGTTGGACAGCTCCCGCTTCTCGCGGGCAAAGATTTCGAACAGAGCGAATGCTCGTGCAGCTGCTGGAACGAGTCGTGTGCTCATGAACTTGTTGCTAATCGAGTTCCGAACTATAGCGCCGCAAGTCGGCAGAACTTTTCCCAGACATTTTCCCAGGAGGTGACATGAAAGCTCTCAACAAATGGTTTCGCGGGCTGGCCGCAAGCGCGATCGCCGCGGCCTGCGCAATTGCCGTGCCTGTGTCCGCGCAGAACTACCCCGGCAAGGCAGTCACGCTGATCGTGCCCTTCCCCGCCGGGGGCGTCACAGACGCCAGCGCGCGTCTCGTCGCCCGCAAGCTGGCCGAAGAACTGAAGCAGCCAGTGGTGGTGGAGAACCGGCCGGGGGCTGGCGCTTCCATCGGCGCGAACGCCGTTGCCAAGGCGGCCCCAGACGGCTATACGCTGCTGGTCGGGACGATGGCCAACATCGTCGTCAATCCCTATGTCTACAAGGACCGGTTGCCCTACGACCCGCGCAAGGACCTGGCGCCGGTGCATGGGATGATGGGGCTTCCGCTGGTGATCGTCGCGCGCGCCGACCGGCCGTACAAGACCATTCAGGGCGTCGTCGAAGCGGCGCGCAAGAAACCGCAGACGGTCACGTTCGCGTCCGCCGGGAACGGTAGCGTGGCGCACCTTGCGGGGGAATTGTTCCAGGCCGAAACGAAGAGCAGCCTCGTCCATGTTCCCTACAAAGGCAGCGCCCCGGCAATCACCGACCTGCTGGGGGGCATGGTCGATCTTGCTTTCGACTACGCGTCCACGACCGAACAGAACATCAAGGCAGGCAAGCTGACCGGCCTGGCCGTGACCGGCAACAAGCGACTGCCCTCGCTGCCGAACGTGCCCACTCTCGGTGAAGCCGGGTTCCCGAACGCGGAAGTGACGTCCTGGATCGGCATTTTTGCGCCGGCCGCAACTCCCGCTCCGGTTCTCCACACCCTGGATACCGCGATGGCGACGGTGCTGAAGGACAAGGAAGTCCTGGATGGCTTCGCAGCCGCCGGCGGTACCGCCTTGCCCCTGGGCGCCACCGAATTCAAGGGCTTCATCGAATCCGAGCACCGGCGCTGGAAGCCTGTGATCGAGAAGGCAAACATCCAGGCCAACTGAACCACGGGACCTTCATCCATGGAATACAGGCACATCGCGAACAGCGATCTGAAGGTCTCCGCGCTGAGTCTCGGCACGGCGACCTTCGGTGGCGGCAACGACTTCTACCGGGCTTGGGGTGAAACCGACCTCGCCCAGGCGCGCCGGCTGGTGGACATTGCGCTGGATGCTGGCGTCAACATGTTCGACACGGCTGACGCGTATTCGAAGGGTCTGTCCGAGGAAATCCTCGGACAGGCCATCCAGGGCCGCCGGGACCGAGTCGTGATTTCTTCCAAGGGCGGCCTGCGCATGGGGACTGCCCCCGATGACGTCGGTGCCACCCGCAAGCACCTCGTCGAGGCCTGCGACGCCAGCCTCCGGCGCCTTGGCGTCGAGACGATCGACCTGTATCACCTCCACGGTTTCGACATGCTCACGCCGCTGGAGGAGACGCTGTCGGCCCTGGACGAACTGGTGCGCGCGGGGAAGGTGCGCCACGTGGGCTGCTCCAACTACTCCGGCTGGCACCTGATGAAGGCCCTCGCCCTGGCAGGCGAACACAAGTGGCCGCGCTACGTCTGCCATCAGGTTTACTACTCGCTGCTGGCGCGGGACTTCGAATGGGAACTGATGCCGCTGGCGCTGGACCAGCAGGTCAGCACTGTCGTCTGGAGTCCCCTTTCGGCGGGGTTGCTGAGCGGCAAGGTCGGGCGCGGGCAAGCGGCGCCCGAGGGAAGCCGTGTCGCCAGCCTCGGTGCGCGCGCCATGTTCATCCCGCAGGAGCAGTTCTTCGACCTGGTCGACCTGCTGCGCTCCCTGGCGGAGGCCTACGCGCGGCCGGTGTCGCACATTGCCCTCAACTGGCTGCTGCGGCGGCCCACGGTGGCCAGCCTCGTCATCGGTGCCCGCAACGAGGCGCAACTGCTTGAGAACCTGACCGCGTCCGACTTCAAACTGAACGCACAGGACGTTGCCCGCCTGGACGAGGCAAGTGCGCGCGAGCCGGCGTATCCCTACTGGCATCAACGCAGCGTCTACAAGGAACGCAACCCCGCTCCCGTGTGAAGCACCTCTCGCCTGCCATCCCGGTTTCTCACAATCACTTCCAGAACATGTCCAGTCCCACCCTGCTCCAGAATTTCATCGACGGCCGTTTCATCGCCGGCGCGGACCACATCGACGTGCGCAATCCCGCCACGGGCGAAGTCATCTCCCGCGCGCCGAAGACCGGTGCGTCCGAGGTGCAAGCAGCGATCGAAGCTGCCCGAAGAGCCCAGCCGGCCTGGGGCAGGCGCGCCGCCATCGAACGCGCTGGCTACCTGCGCCGAATCGCAACCGGCATTCGCAAGGACGTGACCGCGATCTCTCGCTGCATCTCGCGGGAACAAGGCAAGACCCTGGGTCTCGCCGAGGTAGAAGTCAATTTCACGGCCGACTATCTCGACTACATGGCCGAGTGGGCGCGCCGCATCGAGGGCGAGGTAATCACCAGCGACCGCCCGGGTGAGACGATCCTCCTGCTGCGCAAGCCGCTTGGCGTGGTCGCAGGCATCCTGCCGTGGAACTTCCCCTTCTTCCTCATCGCCCGAAAGATGGCACCTGCGCTGATCACGGGAAACACCATCGTGATCAAGCCCAGCGAAGAGACGCCGAACAACTGCGAGGCGTTCGCCCGCATCGTCGCTGCCGCGGATCTGCCGGCGGGCGTGTTCAACGTGGTCAACGGTGACGGGGCCGTCGGTGCCGAACTCAGTGCCCACCCGAAGGTCGACTTGGTTAGCTTCACCGGCAGTGTGCGCACCGGCAGCGCCATCATGCGCGCCGCGTCGGCCAACCTGACGAAAGTGAACCTGGAGCTGGGCGGCAAGGCACCTGCGATCGTGCTGGCGGATGCCGACCTCGATCTTGCCGCCCGCGCAGTCCGCGACTCGCGGATCATCAACACCGGTCAGGTCTGCAACTGCGCCGAGCGCGTGTACGTGGAGCGCAGCGTCGCCGACGCCTTCATCTCCAAGGTGAGCATGGCCATGCAGGCGACCCGGTTCGGCGATCCCATCGCGCAACCGGATGTCGACATGGGCCCTCTCGTCAACGAGGCTGGTCTGGACAAGGTGAGCGGCATGGTCGATCGAGCGCGGGCGCAAGGTGCGACGGTCGTGACAGGAGGCAGCCGCGCCGATGTGCGCCAAGGCTTCCACTACCTGCCTACCGTCCTCGCCAACTGCTCCTCCGACATGGAGGTCATGCGCGATGAGATCTTCGGGCCGGTCCTGCCGATCCAGGTTGTCGACAGTCTCGACGAAGCGATTGCCCTGGCCAATGCGAGCGACTACGGCCTGACCTCGTCGGTCTATACGCGTGATCTCAGCCGGGCGATGCACGCCATGCGAGAGCTGAAATTCGGCGAGACGTATGTCAATCGCGAGAACTTCGAGGCCATGCAGGGTTTCCATGCAGGCGTTCGCAAGTCGGGCATCGGCGGGGCCGACGGCAAGCACGGCCTGTACGAATACACCCACACGCACGTGGTCTACCTGCAGGCCTGATCGCGCGACCGCCGCAGCACAAGGAGAGCGACGCATGTACTTCGACTTCAGCAAGCTCAATGGCAAGGACAGCTACAAGCTCCTGGCTTCGACGATCGTCCCGCGGCCGATCGCCTGGGTGGTGACCGTGAGCGCCAGCGGCGGGCTGAACGCCGCGCCGTTCTCCTTCTTCAATGCGTTCTCGGGTGATCCGCCCATCGTCTGCCTGGGAATCGGCATCGGCCTCCACGGCATGAAGGACACGCTCAGGAATCTGCAGGAAACCGGCGAACTGGTGATCAACATGGTGTCCGAGGCGAACGTGGCGGCCATGAACCTCACGGCCGCGCCGTTCCCGGAACATGTCGACGAGATGCAGGCCGCCGGCCTCACCACCTGTGCCTCCAGCTTCGTCAAGCCGCCGCGGATCGCCGAAAGCCCCGCGTCCTTCGAGTGCCGCGTGCGCGACATCCAGGTATTAGGCGGCCCGAACCACCTGGTGATCGCTGAAGTGCTCGCCGCGAACATCGCGGACCGGGTGATCAGCGATCCCGGGAAGTGCCGCATCGATGCGTCCAAGCTGGAACTGGTCGGTCGCATGGAAAGTCCCGGCTGGTATGTACGCACGAGCGACCGGTTTATGCTGAAGCAGCCGAAGCTCGGGGATATGGCGATGGCGACCGTAGATTAACTTGAGGACTTTGCTCGACGCACTAAGCGATGCGCCGAACTGCCGACGCGCCGCACACGGTTGAGGTCGGGCGCGGCCGGTATGCCGCGTGTCCCTCCGCGGCTCTTGTGGCGTGCTCCCGGGCGAGCGGCTCACGCCGCCAGGCGACGCGCCACTTCCTGGTCGATCATCGTGTGCAGGACGTGGGTTTCTTTCGACACGTCCGATAAGTCGCCTCATCCTACGCAGCGTCACACGCTCGACTGCTCGACTTGATCTTGCAGAGCCGGTGGCAGGCAGAAATCGCCCCCAGTTCGCTAATTGCCCGCCGCACATGGCGGGAAAGCTCGCTCGGTGACTGGTGGAGCTTTGGGGTTAGACGGTTCGTGCCAGCAAGATGCTGCGGTCCACCGTGCCGATGTCGGTGCGGCCGCAGAAAGCCATCGACAGGTCCAGCTCGTTGCGGATGATCGCCAGCGCCTTGTCGACGCCGGCCTCGCCCATCGCGCCCAGGCCATACAGCATGGCGCGGCCGATGTAGACGCCGCGCGCGCCCAGGGCCACGGCCTTCAGCACGTGCTGGCCCGAGCGGATGCCACCGTCCATGTGCACCTCGATCCGGTCGCCCACCGCGTCGGCGATGGCGGGCAGGGCGGAGATGGAGGAGGGCGCGCCATCGAGCTGGCGGCCGCCGTGGTTGGAGAC
>NZ_JABBFX010000008.1 GCF_012927085.1 Ramlibacter agri
TATGCCCCTTCTGCGGCAGCACCACGTGGCAGATGCCGATGCTGTCGTAGACGTGGGGCAGCTTCTGCTCCGCGGCCCAGTCGCGCGCGATGCGCACGATCTTGCGCGAATCGTCGTCCTGCTCGGGCACGTAGTGGTCCATGACCAGCACGATGCGGTCCTTGTCCCAGATCTGCGCGCCCAGCTCCTCCAGCATCGGCTTCAGCCGCCGCGGCCCGGAGGAGTCGTGGAACATCGCCAGGTCGACCTTGGAGCTGACGATTTCGCCGGGGGCCACGTGGCTGCGGCCACTGGCGCGGGCAATGAGTTTCTGGGCCAGCGTTTGCGCCGGCCCTTGCGAGGCATGCATGCCTTCCTCCCTCAGGACAGGATTTCCTTGGCCACGATGCGGGCCTCCACGCCGCCGACCTGCGAAAGCTCCATGCGGTATTCGTAGCGGTCGGGGCGGTACAGGCCGTGCAGCAGCTGCACCGGCCGGTCGTTGATGTCGTACACCAGGCGCCGCACCCACAGCAGCGCCGAGCCCACGGGCACCTGCAGCTCGCTCGCCACCTTGGCGTCGGCCTGGCGCGCCGACACCGTCTGGATGGCGCGCCCGAGCTCCACGCCGGACTCCTGCATCAGCTCCAGGATCGGCTTGTTCGTGAGGTCGCTGCGCTCGACGTCGTGCACCAGCTGCTCGGGCACCCAGGTGGTGATGTGCGACATGGGCCCGGCGCTGGTGCTGCGGCGGCGCACGGCCTTGCGCACCTTGTCGCCTTCGGCCAGCTGCAGCGCGTCAGCCAGTTCGTGGTTGGCGGGGATCGTCCGCCACTCGATCACCTTGACGATGGTCTTGCGGCTGAGGCTGACGATGTTTTCCATCAGGCCCTTCAGCTGCGGCGCCGAGCCCTTCGAAGCCGCCTTGCGCCCGCGGTTCGCCTGCTCCAGGCGCGGCGCCGGCCGCGTGCCGCGGCCCACCTCGCGCACGATCAGCTTCTCGTTGGCCAGCTGCTCCAGGGCCCGGCGCACGGTGATGCGCGCCACGCCGAAATGGCGGGCCAGTTCCAGCTCGCCCGGCAGGCCGTCCGCGAACTTGCCCTCTTGCAGCTGCTCCAGCAGGACCAGGTAGATCTGGTGGTATTTCGACAGTGGCAGCGATGCGGCCATTCAGTTTCCCTCGGCGGCGCGCCCGCCCACTGCGTGGGCTTCGACGCGGAAGATGTCCGTCAGCGGCGCGCCGGCCATGACGTGGTACAGCACGAAGCCGTACGCTTCGTTGGCGTCCAGCTCGCCGGGCGTGAACGGAAACGCCAGGTTCCCGGCCGTGGACACCCGCCCAGGATAACCGTGGTGCAGCAGGTTCTGCTTGTAGACGGCGGCCGCGGTGCGGGCCAGCAACGCATCGGGCGCGATGAATTCCAGCACCAGGCCAGCCTCGTGCGTGGCGCGCTGCGCGGCAGGCAGCGGCCGCACGGCCCCGCACCCGTAGACGTGCGGCACGGGCTGCCAATCACCCGGCACCAGCGCGCGCACCTTCGCCGTCACGGCTTCCAGCACGCTGTCCAGGACCTGCAGCAGCGTCGGGTCGGCGATGCCAGCGATCAACACGGCGCGAGCACCGAGCCGGCGCGCACCCTCGATCTTCAGCGTGGGCTGGGCGCGCGGCTCGAAGCGCGCGCCGCTCACTCGCGTGCGATGGTTGTCGAGCGCCTCGTAGCGGGCGTCCGCCAGGTACAGCGTCCCACCGGGCTCGTCCACCAGGAAGGGATCGGCCTGCTCGTAGAGCGCATGTGCCGCCACCGAAGCGGGCGTGGCATGGCTGTCCGGGTTCATGCTTTCCAGCGTGAAGCCTTTCAGGTCCAGTTCGGCCAGCATCGCGTCGCGGCCGCCGGGGCGGCAACACAGCGAAGTACATTCGATGATCTTGGCCATGTGCAGCGCGAGCCCGGCCGGGTAGCCGAGCAGCTCCGGCAAGGCCGCGAAGATGGCGGTGTCGCAGGCGCGGCCCGCCAGGATGACATCCGGATCCGTTTCGAACGCACGGGCGAAGGTCTCGGTGCCGCACTGCCCCACGATGTGGCTGCAGGCGCGGATGTCATCGTCCGAAGGCTCAGGCATCGGCCCGATGGCAGCCAGGCGGCCTTGCTGCCGCGCCTGGACCACGAGGTCCGCCGGGACGTCGCTGGCGATGGTGGCGAGCCGGAACGACCAGCCCTGCTCGCGCGCGATCTCGTGCAGCAGCGCGGTGACACTTTCGAGTTGTGGCCGCGCGCCCGCTGTGCCGGCGCTGCCGATCACCAGCGGGATGCCGGCGTCCAGTGCGGCCCGCAGCACGAGCGTCAAGTCACGCCGCACCATGGCCTCGGGCGCGGCCATCTCGCCGGAACCCAGGTAGTAAGGCCCGGGATCGATCGAGCCCATGTCGGCGCCGATGAAGTGCGGCTTGCGCGCCATGCCGCGTGCGAACGCCGCCTCGGGAATGCCGTAGCCCAGCTGGCCGGAGGCGGACAGCACGCGCAGCGGGCCGTCGCCGGGCCGGTGGCCTTGCAGCAGGCGACGCGCCGCGTTCACAGCAACACCTCCAGCAGCGGCCCGTGCTGCTGCGCGCCGTACAGGTCGCCGTCGCCGGGCGTGCCCGCACACAGCTTGCGCGGCATGGAGAACTTGATCGCGTGTAATTGCGGCAGCAGGTAGCGCTGCACTGCCCCGGGCGCCACCTCGTACAGCGCCGCCACCGCGCCGGACGCCAGCGCCGCGCTGCCGGCCGCACGCTCGTACGCCGCCGCGTCGTTGAAGAACACGTCCAGGGTCAGCATGGTGGGACCGGCATTCTTGCTGCGCACGATGTGCGCAAGCTCCCGCAGGCGCACCGGGTCTCGTTGGGTCATCGCGCGGTGAAGCCGCCGTCGGCGCAAATGAGCTGGCCGGTGATGAAGGAGGCGCGCGGCGACAGCAGGAAGCTCACCAGCTCGCCGATTTCGCGCGGCTGGCCCAGGCGGCCCAGCGGAATGCTCGCTTGCATCGCCGCCAGCGTGTTCGGGTCCGCCTTGGCGGCCGCCACCATCGGCGTGTCGATCGGGCCGGGCCCCACCGCGTTCAGCCGCAGGCCTTCACCGGCCCATTCCAGCGCGAGCGACTTCACCATGCCATTGATGCCGGCTTTCGAAGCAGCATAGGCCGCGCCACGCGCGTGTCCCACTTCGCCGATCTGGCTGCTGATCACGACCACGCTGCCGTCGTGCACGCTTGCCTCACGCATGTGGGCGATGCTGGCACGCACCAGCACGAAGGCCGCCGTCAGATTCAGCTGCAGGGTGTGGCGCCACTCGTCCAGCGAGGTGTCGTCCGAGCCCTTCTTGTAGAAGACGCCGGCGCAGGCGGCCAGCCCGTGCAGCGCCCCACCGAGGGCGCGCGCCGCCTGTTCCGGCAGCGCGGCGGCGCCAACGTCGTCCAACAGGTCCTGCACCAGCACGGCGGCGCCAGGCAGTTGCTCGCGCACGCTGGCGGCCTGCTTCTCGTCCTGCACCACAGCCGCGACGCGCGCTCCCTGCCCTTGCAGGACCTGCGCGGTGGCCAGGCCGATGCCGGACCCGGCGCCGGTGACGAGGATGCGGCGGGCCGCCAGTTCAGGCGCTGGCGCCGCGGAGTTCGGTACAGCACTCATTCTTCACAGGCCCAGGTAATTCTTGCGGAGTGCGGGATCGTTCATCAGGTCCGCCGCGTTGCCCTGCATCGCGACCATGCCGTTTTCGATGACGTAGGCGCGGTGCGCGATGGCCAGCGTCTGCACTGCGTTCTGCTCCATCAGCAGGATGGACTGGCCCGCGGCGTTGAGCTGGCGGACCAGCCCGAACATTTCATCGACCAGACGCGGCGACAGGCCGAGCGAAGGCTCGTCCATGATCAGCAGCTCCGGCTCGGACATCAGGCCGCGGCCGATGGCCAGCATCTGCTGCTCGCCGCCGGACAAGGTGCCGGCGTGTTGCGTGAAACGCTCCTGCAGCCGCGGGAAGATGCCCACGACGCGTTCCAGGTTGGCCTTGCGCCGCGCCGTGCCGCGCGCGATGGAACCCAGCTCCAGGTTCTCGCGCACCGACATGTTGGGGAAGATGCGCCGGCCCTCGGGCACGTGGATCACGCCCATCTTGACGATGTCGGTCGACTTGCGCCCGGCGAGTTCCTCGCCCTTGAACCGGATCGAACCGCCGAAGGGCCGGTACAGGCCCGAGATGTTGTTGTTCAGCGTGGACTTGCCCACGCCGTTGCTGCCCAGGACGGCGACGATCTCGCCGGTGCGCACTTCCAGGTCGATGCCACGCAGGATCTCGACCCTGCCGTAGCCGGCGCGCAGCGCTCGGATCTCAAGCATGCGAAGCCTCCGTCGCGATGCGGTCCGCGGCGCCCTGGCCCAGGTAGGCCTCGATCACCGCGGGGTTGCTCACCACGTCGCGCGGCGCGCCCTCGGCGATGATCTTTCCGTACGAGAGCACGTAGATGAAATCCGAGAGATTCATCACGGCCTGCATCACGTGTTCGATCAGCAGCACCGTGACGCCGCTGTCGCGGATCTTGCGGATGATGCCGATGATCTCGACGATCTCCGACGGGTTCAGGCCCGCCATCACTTCGTCCAGCAGCAGCAGCTTCGGCCCCGTGGCCAAGGTGCGGGCGAGCTCCAGGCGCTTGCGGCCGGCGACCGTCAGGTCCGCGGCCGGCTGGTCCAGCAGGTTGGCCATGCCCACCTGCTGCGCGATGGCGCGCGCGTGCTCCCACGCCTGCGCGCGCTGCGGGTACTTCTGGTAGGCGCCCACGGCGATGTTCTCGTGCACGCTCAGCTTCGCGAACGGCTGCGTGATCTGGAAGGTGCGCACCATGCCGGCGCGGGCGATGCGGTGCACCGGCCAGCCGGTGATGTCCTGGCCGGCGAAGGTGACGCGGCCGGCGTCGATGGGGTGGAAGCCCGCGATCGATGCGAACAGCGTGGTCTTGCCGGCGCCGTTGGGGCCGATCAGCGCCACGATGCGGCCTTCGCCGACCTCGAGCGACGCGTTGTCGACGGCGCGCAGGCCGCCGAAGATCTTGGTGAGTCCCTCGACTTTCAACATCATGCGCCTCCCTTGGGAGTGCCGCGACGAGCCCGGCGGCGGAACAGGTCGACCAGCCCATTGGGCAGGAAGGCGATGATGACGATCAGCAGCGCGCCGTACAGCACCAGCGACAGGCCCTGCACGTTGACCAGCGCGCGCGTGACGTCGCTGACCACGGCCAGCAGCAGCGAGCCGATCAGCGGTCCGAACACGGTGCCGGCGCCGCCGATCATGCTGACCAGCAGCATCTCGATGGACTTGTCGATGCCGAACACGATGGTCGGGTCGATGTACAGGTAGTACTGCGCGAACATGCAGCCGCCCACGCCACCGATGGCGCCGGACAGCATCAGCACCTTGATCTTCTCGCGGAAGGCGTTGATGCCCAGGGCCCGCGCGGCATCCTCGTTCTCGCGGATCGCCGCCAGTTGCGCGCCGAAGCGCGAATGCTTCAGCCACACCGCGATGGCGATCGAGCCCGCCGTCAAGGCGAGCATCACGTAGTAGAAGCCGATGCGCTCGGGGAACTGGAAGTTGGCGGCGCTGGCCTTGCCCGGGATCAGCATGCCGAGGCCGCCGCCGGTGATGCCCACCGAATTGGCGACGATGCGCAGCACCTCCGCGAAGGCCAGCGTGATCAGCGCGAAGTACGAACCCTTCAGCCCCGCCCGGAAGGACAGGAAGGCCACGACCCAGCCGACGACGGCGCCGGCCAGCGCGCTGGCGGGCAGGCCCCACCACGGGTTGAAGCCGAAGCGCATCTGCAGGATGGTCGACGCATAGGCGCCGGCGCCGAAGAACACCACGTGCCCGAAGGACAGCTGGCCGGCGAAGCCGCCGGCGATGTTCCACGACTGCCCGATGAAGGCATAGAACAGCGCCAGGAAACCGAAGTTGACCATGAAGGACGAACGGAAGACGAGCGGGAAGACGATGCCGACCAGCAGCAGCCCCCCGTGCAGCAGCCAGACCTGGCGACGGCTCAGCGCGTTCATCGCCTGGCTCCGAACAGGCCGGAAGGCCGGAACAGCAGGATCAGGATGAAGATCAGCGAGATGCCGATCTGCCCCAGGCTCTCGCCGAGGAACAGGCCGCCGAAGGATTCGGTGAGCCCGACGATCAAGCCGCCGACCACGGCTCCCAGGAAGCTGCCCATGCCGCCCAGTACCACGACGGTGAAGGCGACGATGATGAAGACGTTGCCGGTGCTCGGCGACACGTAGAAGATCGGCATCAGCAGGCAGGCCGCCGCGCCCAGCGTGGCCAGGCCGATGCCGTAGGCGACGGCGAAGACGCGGTCGACGTCGATGCCGACCAGGCGCGCGCCGACGCGCTCACGGGCCACGGCACGGATCGCCTTGCCGGTGTCGGTGTGGCGGATCAGCAGGCCCAGCACGGCGCACAGCACCATGGCGGCGATGAAGGAGATCAGCTTGGGCAGCGGCACCAGGGTGGAGCCCAGTTCCACCATCTTGTCGGAGTACGCCACCGTGATGGTGCGCGTGTCGCCCTTGAAGATCATCAGCGCGACGTTCTCGATGACGATCGACAGGCCCAGCGTGATCAGCAGGATGTTTTCGTCCTTGCCGTTCGAGAGGCGGCCGATCACCCCCTTGTAGAGGAAGTACCCCAGCAGGTACATGGCAGGCACCATGACCACCAGCGACAGGTACGGGTCGACGCCCAGCTTGGTGAGCAGGTAGTACACGCCGAACATCGCGAGCATCAGCATGCTGCCGTGCGCGAAGTTGATGATGTGCAGCACGCCGTAGATCAGGGTCAGGCCGGAGGCGACGAGGGTGTAGATACCCCCGATCAGCAGCCCGTTGATGGTGGCGGCGAAAAGAATGGAAGGGTCCAAGAGGCGCTCGGAAGAGGAGAGTTGCGGCGCCGGCCCCGTGCGGGGTCCGGCGCAATGGGACGCAGGGCCCTGGGGAATCAGCTGACCTTCGGGCGCGGGAAGACCGGCTTGGCTTCCGCGAACTCGTTGGGCCACACCACGCCGATGTCGGTCTTGGTGGCCTGCAGCAGCACCGCGCGGCCGCCGGTGTTCTGGCCGTTGACGAACTTGGTCGGGCCGTAGGGCATGACTTCCGGGAACCAGGTGCTGGCCTCGAGCGCCGCGATGGCGGCGGCGCGCTCGTCGGTCTTGGCGCGCTCCAGCGCGTCGGCGTAGCACTTGACCGAGTTGTAGCTGCAGTACACCTCGAAGGTGAACAGGTTGCCCTTGGCCTCCACCGCCTTGCGCATCGCCTGCGCCTTGGCGTTCTTGGGGTTGTACCAGTGGTTGAAGTCCATCATGTACTGCGCGACTTCAGGCTGCTCCTTGACCAGGCGGTAGTTGAAGCCGCCGCCCAGCACCGAGAAGATGCCGGCGACTTCGGCCTTCTGCTGGTACAGCGTGCGGGCGAGCAGCACGTACTCGTTCTGGTAGTTGCTGATGATCACCAGGTCGGGCTTGAGCGACTTGATGCGCAGCACCAGGTTGGAGAAATCGCGCGTCGGCGTGGCGTGCTTCAGCACTTCCTTCACTTCCAGCCCGATGCCGGACAGCTTGCCCGCCAGCAGCTTGGCCGTGCTGGTGCCGAACTCCGAGTCCTCGTGCACGATGACCGCGGTCTTGGCCGGGCCCCCGGCCGCCTTGTTCACATCCGACAGGCCGGCGAAGGCGTCGTCCACGCACTTGCCGTTGCCGGGCGCCAGGCGGAACACGTTCTTCAGGCCGCGGCTCACGATGGCGTCGGACACGCCGACGTCGATCATGAAGGGCGTGTTGTACTTGGCCGCGGCCTGCGTGGCCGGCAGCGCGATGGCGCTGGAGAAGCAGCCCACGTAGGCAGACACACCTTCCTGGTGCAGCCGCTCGACTTCCGCAACGCCCACTTCCGGCCGGCTCTGCGAATCGCCGAGCGCGGCTTCCAGCTTGGCCCCGCCCATCGACTTGATGCCGCCGGCGGCGTTGATCTCGTCGATGGCGAACTGCGCGCCGAAACGGCTTTGCGAACCGCTATAGGCGAGCGCACCGCTCACCGGGTGCACCAGGCCGATCTTGACGGCCTTGGGCTGGGCGAGCAGCAGGCCCGGTGCACCCAGGATGGTGCTGGCCGCACCAGCCTGGAGAACGAGTCGGCGGGAGACACGGGAGTTGCTTGTCATCGGCTACCTCTTGTGAAGTGGGCAGGGTTAAAAGGGATTGTTCTCTTCATAGAACAATTGCTAGACTGTGTATCAGCCGGCGCGGTGTGTCAATAGCGAGAAACGCGCCAGCTGTCGCAGCATGGACCATTCGCTCTATCCCTATTCGGCGCTGCCATCGCGCGCCGCCCCGGCAACTCTTGCCGAGGGCCTGTCGGCATGCGCCGTGGTGTGCCTGGAGCACTGGGAGGCGCTGCAGCCGGAAGGCGCCGTGCGCGACCCGCGCTTCGTCGGCGAATTCGGCAGCTTCACCCCGGACTACCGCAGCTGGACCCAGCGCGAGTACGGCCTGCGCATCGGCGTGTTCCGCGTGCTGCAGGCGCTGCGCGAGGCCGGCCTGCGCCCGGCCATTGCAGCCAACGCGCGCGCCGTCGAAAGGCTGCCGCAGCTCGTCGCCGAACTCAACGCCTGGGGCTGCGAGTGGATAGGCCATGGGCTGAGCGCGAACGTGATGATGAATTCGCGGATGACGCGCGCCGAGCAGCAGGCCCACATCGTCCAGGCGCTGGACACGCTGGAAGCCCATACCGGCCAGCGGCCCACCGGCTGGCTCAGCCAGGACTGGGGCACGACGCCCGAGACCTTCGAGCTGCTCGCCGAAGCCGGCGTGCGCTACACGCTCGACTGGAGCAACGACGACCAGCCCTACCGCATGACGCCGCCGCTGGTCGCCCTGCCCCTTTCCGCGGAGTGGGACGACGTGCAATGCCAGTGGCTGCGCAACCTCACACCGCGCGCCCATGCGGACGTCGCGCTGCAGGCCTTCGACCGCCTGCGCGCCGAATGCGGGCAACACCACCGCGGCGCGGTCTTCGGCCTGGCGCTGCACCCCTGGGTCAGCGGCATGTCCAGCCGCATCGGCCCCTTGCGCGAGCTGCTGCTCGCGCTGCGTTCGCGCCCGGACGTGCGCTGGGCTGCGCCGGGCGAGATCGCCGCCGCCATTGAATAGCAGAGAAAGGCAGGACCTTGGACTATCTCGATTCCTTCAGCGCGTTTGCCGCGGGACTCTCCTTCGACGAACTCCCCGCCACGGTGCGCAAGCACGCCGGCTGGATCCTGGCGGACACCCTTGCCGCCATCGTGGCCGGCGCCGCGGAGCCCGAGCTGCGCAGCTGGGCCGCTCTGCAGCCCTCCGGCCCGGCGACGCTTGTCGGGCTCGGTCAGCAGACGCAGCCGGTGCTGGCCGCACTGGTCAACGGCACCGCCGGCACCTTCCTCGAGATGGACGAAGGCAACCGCTTCGCTCGCGGCCACCCCGCAGTACACGTCCTGCCGTCCATCCTGGCGCTGGCGCAGGAAAGGCGCAGCGACACCCAGAGCTTCCTGAGCGCGCTGGTCGCCGGCTACGAGGTCGGCTCGCGCCTGGGCGCCGCCTCGCAGTTGCGCGGCTCCATGCATCCGCACGGCACCTGGGGCACGGTCGGCGCCGCCGCTGCCTGCGCCCGCCTGCTGGGGCGCGACGCCGCCGCCATGCGCGAGACGCTGAACGTGGCGTCCTCGATGACCATCGCCACCTCGAAGCGGACCATGCTCGAAGGCGGCCTGGTGCGCAACGTGTACGCCGGCCTCAGCAACCAGAACGGCTACCTGGCCGCGCAGCTGGCCGGCTGCGGCTTCACCGGCGAGCGCGACGGCCTGCGCTCGCTGTTCGGCGCGATCGTCTCGGAAAGCTTCGACACCGGCAAGCTGATGGACGGCCTGGGGACCGACTGGCACCTGGCGCACAACTACTTCAAGCTGCATTCCTGCTGCCGCTACAACCACGGCACCCTGGACGCCCTCGACGCACTGCAGTCCCGCGAAGGCCTGCCGGCGCCGCAGGACATCGAGCGCATCGAGGTCGTCAGCTATTCGCTGGCCGCCGAACTGGACGACACCGCACCGCGCAACACGCTGGCCGCCAAGTTCTCGGTGCCGTTCGCCGTGGCCACGCGGCTGGTGCACGGCTCCAGCGGCCTGGCCAGCTTCACCTGGGACGCGGTGCGCAACGAAGAGGTGCAGGCCCTCGCGCGCAAGGTGAGCATCACCGAGGACCCCGCGATGACGAAGCGCCTGCCGCACGAGCGGCCGGCGCGCATCACC
Source organism: Ramlibacter agri (assembly GCF_012927085.1). Classification (NCBI taxonomy): domain Bacteria; kingdom Pseudomonadati; phylum Pseudomonadota; class Betaproteobacteria; order Burkholderiales; family Comamonadaceae; genus Ramlibacter; species Ramlibacter agri. The sequence goes on from NZ_JABBFX010000008.1 coordinate 10,347, forward strand.
ATCCTGGATCGCGGCGGCCGCCGCTGGGTGGGCGAGGCCGGCGTCAACCGCGGCGACGACGCGGCGCCCTACACGCCCGCCGAGCTCGAGGCGAAGTTCCTGGAGCTGACGCAGCGCGCCTGGCCGGCGGCGCATTGCCACGAAGTGCTGGATGCGACCCACGCCCTGTGCGCGGGCCAGGTTTCGATGGAGGCATGGTTCCTGCTCCTGCGCCAGGCACCGGCCCGCTGACGGGCGCCCGGCGCACCGAAGGCGGGAGCGCCCTGGGCCTAAATGTTCTATTGACAGTACAAATGATCGGGTGCACCATTCGCGTCGCGGTGGCGCCACCCGGAAGCCAGAAGGTTCACACATGCAAACATCCGACAAGTCCGCCCGGCAGCTCTATGCCGAAGTCAAGGCCAATCCGACCCGCAAGCGCTTCGGCATGGGCCGCGTGCCGGCCCTCATCAACGTGGACCTGCAGAAGGCCTACACCTGCGTGGGCGAGTTCGCCACCGCCTACGAAACCGACCCCAAGCAGCTGGACTACGTGAACCAGCTCGCAGCCGAATTTCGCGCCAAGGGCTTTCCGGTGATCTGGACCTATGTGGCCTACATGGAGTCGGGCGAGGACTGCGGCATCTGGGGCACGCGCACCAACACGCCCGATTCGCTGCAGAACATCAAGGTGGGCAGCCGCCGCTCCGAGTTCGACGACCGCCTGCAGATCGACAAGGTGCGCGACATCATCGTCAACAAGCGCATGGCCTCGGCCTTCTTCGAGACCAACCTGGGTTCCATCTTCAATTTCCACGGCGTGGACACGGTGGTCGTCACCGGCGGCTCCACCTCGGGCTGCGTGCGCGCCACGGTGGTCGACAGCCTGCAACGCAGCTACCGCACCATCGTCCCGGAGGAGTGCACGGCCGACAAGCACGAGAGCCCGCACTTCGCCAACCTGTACGACATGGCGTTGAAGTACGCCGACGTCATCTCCGCCGAAGAGACCCTGGCGCAGCTGCGCGCCCTGCCCGCGCGCGCCACGCCGCCAGGAGGCTCGCGGTGAAGCGCGATCCCGGCTTCTACGACTACCTGCCGTACGACAAGCGCCCCGTCATCCGCTGGCCGAACGGCGCGCGCGTCGCCTTCTGGGTGGCGCCCAACATCGAGTTCTACGAGCTCGACCCGCCGCGCAACCCCTCGCGCGCCGCCTGGGCGCGCCCGGCGCCCGACGTGCTGAACTACTCCTACCGAGACTACGGCAACCGCGCCGGCTTCTGGCGCATGCTGGAGACCATGAAGCGCTGCAACATGCGCGGCAGCGTGTCGCTGAACGTGGCCATGTGCGAGCACCACCCGGAGGTGATCGCCGCCTGCGCCAAGGAAGGCTGGGAGTTCTACTCGCACGGCACCTACAACACGCGCTACCTGATGAACATGACCGAGGAGCAGGAGCGCGCGGTCATCCAGGATTCGATCGACACGATCAGGAAGCACACCGGCCAGAAGCTCGATGGCTGGCTGGCTCCGGCGCTCACCTACACGGACCGCACGATGGACCTGGTCGCCGAGATGGGCCTCACCTACGTGTGCGACCTGTTCCACGACGACCAGCCGGGGCCGGTGAAGGTGAAGCAGGGCAAGCTCACCAGCATCCCCTATTCGCTCGAGATGAACGACGTGATCGTCTACAACGTCAACCTCGTCTCGCCGCGCCGCTACGCCGACATCCTCAAGCGCCAGTTCGACCGGCTGTACGCCGAAGGCGAGCGCTCGGGCACGGTCATGTGCATCCCGCTGCACCCGTACCTCGTGGGCCAGCCCTATCGCCTGGCCGCCTTCGAGGAAGCGCTGTCCTACATCACGGGCCACGAGAAGGTCTGGCTGGCCACCGGCCGCGAGATCGCCCAGTACTTCAACGAGAACTACCACGACGCCTTCGCGGCCGCCGCGCAAGCCGTGGGGGAAGCACCATGAGCACGAGCCTTCCCGATAGCTACCTGCAGTATGCGCAGCGCCGCTATGGCATGGACCACGAGCGCTACGACTGGTCGCCGCTGCCGGCCCGCAAGCCGGTCGCCTGGCCCAACGATGCGCGCATCGCGCTGTGGGTGGTGCCAGCGTTGGAGTGGTTCCCGCTGGACATGAAGGGCCAACCCTTCAAGCCGCCGGGCGCGATGCAGACTTCGTATCCGGACCTGCGCCACTACACGCTGCGCGACTACGGCAACCGCGTGGGCATCTTCCGCGTGATGGAGGCGCTGCAGCGCCATGCCGTTCCGGCGAGCGTCGCAGTGAACGCCGCCGTCGCGGTGCGCTATCCCTCGCTGGTGAAAGCCTGCGTGGAGCGCGGCTGGGAAATCATCGCCAACGGCCTCGACATGGACCACCTGCACTACGGTGGACTGGCTGAGGACCAGGAGCGCGCGCTGGTGGAGACTTCGCTGCGCATCCTGCGCGAAGCCACCGGCGGCAAGGTGCGCGGCTGGCTGTCGCCCGCCAAGTCCGAGTCCTTCGCCACGCCGGACCTGCTGCGTGAAGCCGGTGTGGACTACGTCTGCGACTGGGTCAACGACGATATGCCTTACGCCATGCGCACCCGCGCCGGCGAACTGGTGGCGATGCCGCACCCGGTGGACATCGACGACTACACCATCCTCGTGCAGAACCACCATACCGAGGACGACTTCCGCGATGCGCTGATCGACCAGTTCGACCTGCTGTACCGCGAGTCCAGCCCCGGCAACGGGCGCGTGATGGCGATCTCGCTGCACCCCTGGATCATCGGCCAGCCCTACCGCATCGGCGCGCTGGAGCAGGCGCTGCAGCACATCATGCAGCACAGCGGCGTGTGGGCCGCCACCGGCAGCCAGATCCTCGACGCCTGGAAGTCACGGCAAGGCTGAACGCGCGATGCCAGTCGTCTCCATCACGCTGCTGCCAGGCTACGGCTCCGAAACCGAGGGGCGCCTGGTGCAGCGGGTGGCGCTGGCAACTCGCTCCGTCATCGCGGCGCCCGCGGCCGGAACGACGGTTTTCGTCGAGCACGCCAGCACCTACATGCGCGACAGCCGCGTGTTCTCCGGCGGCGGGCCCTCCCTGCCGGAGGCATCGAAGGTCGTGCGCGATTTCCTGGGACGCATGCAGGACCGTGATCTCGCGGCTGCGCGTGACTGCCTCGCACCCGGCTTCGAGATGGTGTTCCCTGGCGGCGCCCACATGACGCAGCTGGAGCAATTGGTCGAATGGGCGCGCGGCCGCTATCGCAGCGTCGCCAAGGACTACGAGCGTTTCGACGAGAGCTGGGGCGACGGCGTCACCGTCGTCTACTGCTCCGGCACCTTGCGCGGCACCTGGCCCGATGGCCAGGTGTTCCAAGGCATCCGCTTCATCGACCGCTTCGAAGTCGCCGATGGCAAGCTCAGGCGCCAGGACGTCTGGAACGACCTGGCCGAGGCCAGGCCGGCATGAACGTCGCAATGCACGAGCGCGTCGCCTATTCGGCGATGCCGGACCGCCCGCCGATGCAGTGGCCAAACGGCGCGCGCCTGGCGCTGTGGGTGGCGCCGAACATCGAGCACTACGAGTACCAGCCCGCCGAAGTGCGCGTGCGCGACCCGTGGCCGCGCATGCCACACCCGGACATCCTCAACTACGGGCTGCGCGACTACGGCAACCGTGTCGGCGTCTGGCGCCTGATGGAGGTGTTCGACCGCTTCTCGCTGCCCTGCACCGTCTCGCTGTCGCTGTCGGTGCTGGAAATGTACCCGCAGGTCGCCGAGGCGATGCTCTCGCGCCGCTGGGAGCTGATGTCGCACGGCCTCTACAACACGCGCTACCACTGGAACTACTCCGAGGACGAGGAGCGCGCGGCCATCGCCCAGTGCCAGGAAATCCACCGCCGCATCGCCGGCAGCGAACTGCAGGGCTGGTTCTCGCCGGCAGCGTCCAACACGCTGAACACGCCCGACCTCGTCGCCGAGGCCGGCATCGCCTATCTCTGCGACCTGTACCACGACGACCAGCCCACGCCCGTGAAGGTCCGCAGCGGCTCGCTGGTCTCCCTGCCCTACAGCATGGAGATCAACGACAGCATCTGCTGGCGCCGCGGCATGGAAGGCGAGGCCTTCGCGCAGAAGATCCGCGACGAGTTCGACACGCTGTACGCCGAGGGCGGCCGCGTCATGAACATTGCGGTCCACCCATTCATCATGGGCCAGCCACACCGCAGCGAGCACCTCGCCGGCGCGCTCGAATACATCCTCCGCCACCCCGGCGTCTGGTGCGCCCGGGGCGCCGAGATCGTCGAGTGCTGGCAGGCCCAACAGACTTCCCACCAGGACAACCCATGAGCCAGGCTTCCTCCGACTACATCCGCGCCTACATGGCCGAGCGTCCCATCCAGGCGGAGCGGGCCGCGCTCGTCATCATCGACATGCAGCACGCCACCGGCTCGCGCGACGGCGCGCTGGGCTGCAAGCTGAAGGCCGAGGGCTCCAGCGCTGCCGACTACCGCTTCGACCGCATCGAGCGCTTCGTGGTGCCCAACGCGCTGAAGCTGCGCGAACACTTCCGCCGCCTCGGCCGCCCGGTGCTGCACGTGACCATCGGCGCCGCGCTGCCGGACGCCAGCGACGCGCCGCCCCACATGCGCAAGCTGTTCGTCGGCACCAGCAACTTCCTGGGCAGCCGCGAGCACGAGATCGTCGAGCCGCTGAAGCCGCTGCCCGGCGAGCACGTGCTGCGCAAGACCACCATCGGCGCCTTCGCGTCGACCAACATCGACAGCCTGCTGCGGGCCTTGAGCTGCGAGCAGTTGTACCTGTGCGGCGTGTCCACCAACATGTGTGTCGAGACCACCGCGCGCGAGGCGGCCGACCGCGGCTACCTGGTCACGCTGGTCGAAGACGCCTGCGGCACCACGCACGAAGACCTGCACAACGTCACCATGCGCAACTTCCAGCGCCTGTTCGGCCGCGTGCGCAGCACCCAGGAAAGCGTGGGCGAACTGGAGAAGGCGCATGCCTGAGGCGACCAAGCCCAGGCGGGTCCTCGTCGTCGTGCCCTTCGCGATGTCGCAGGACAACCTGCTGCTGCGCCAGCAACAGCTGCAGGGGCTGCAGTTCGGCGACGACATCCGCTTCGAGTACCGCGCCGTGCGCGCGGGCCCGCTCAACTACGCCAGCCACCACGACTTCGCGTTGGCCGACGTCGCCAACTTCGAGGCCGGCTGCCGCGCCCAGGACGAAGGCTACGACGCCGTCTGCATCGACACCATGAGCGACTCGGGCGTCGCCGCGCTGCGCTCGGTGCTGGATATCCCGGTGTTCGGGCCGGGCAAGGCCTCGATGCTGATGGCGCTGACCCTGGGCGACCGCTTCTCCATCCTCACCATGGCCAGCCGCTGGAAGCCGCTGTACAAGAAGGCGCTGGACGAACTGGGCCTGCACCACAAATGCGCCTCCGTGCGCGCCATCGAGATGCCGCCGGACAACCAGGGGCTGCTCTCCGGCAAGGAGGAAGAAGTCTTCCCGCTGCTGGAAGCCGCGGGCCGCAAGGCGATCGAGGAAGACGGCGCCGAGGTGCTGATCCTCGGCTCCACCACCATGCACCAGTCGCACGCTTACCTGAGCAAGCGGCTGCCGGTGCCCGTGATCAACCCCGGACCCCTCAGCTACAAGCTGGCCGAGTCCGCTTTGGCCCTGGGCCTCACCCACAGCCGCGTGGGCTACCCGCGCCCCATGCATCCCCGCCTGGACATGCTGCAAGCGATGTTCGATGCCGGCGAGAAAGCGAGCAAGTCATGAGCCAGCTGTTGTCCCAGGAACAGGTGCAAGGCTACGCCCGCGACGGCTTCGTCACGCCGGTCGACGTGCTGACACCGGAAGAAGTGCGCGCCTTCCGCGGCGACCTGGAAGCCTGGGAGCGCGGGCGCGGCGCGCCCATCGACTTCCCGGAAAAGTCCAAGTCCTACCTGCTGTTCGACTGGGCCGACCAGCTGGTGCACCACCCGAAGATCCTCGACGCCGTCGAAGACCTGATCGGCCCCGACATCCTGGTCTACCACTCCACGCTGTTCCTGAAAGAAGCGCACACCTCCGCCTACGTGCGCTGGCACCAGGACAGCCCCTACTTCTACCTGGACCCGCACGAGCACGTGACGGCCTGGGTGGCGCTGTCGGAAGCCAGCGTTCAGGCCGGCTGCATGCGCGTGCTGCCCGGCAGCCATCGCTGGGGCGCCTTCGAGCACGACGACAAGCCCGACCCGCTGAACATGATCAAGCGCGGCCAGGGCATCAGCGACCGCTTCGACCACGAGACCGGCACCTTCATGCCGCTGAAGACAGGGCAGATGTCGCTGCACCACACCGACCTCGTGCACGCGTCCGGCAGCAACGACAGCGACGACCGCCGCCTCGGCTACGCCATCAGCTACATCCCGGCGCACGTGCGGCCGGTCGGCGCGGTGAAGCCCTCAGCGCTGTGCGTGCGTGGCCGCGACCACGGAAATTTCCTGCCGGAAGGCCGGCTGGCCAGCGCGCTGTCCGAAGAAGACCGCCGCAGGCACAAGGAAGCCCTGGCCCTGTTCCGCGCCCTGCAGGACGCGGGTTTCGCCGGCGCCGCCGCCTGAACCTCTCTCTTCCCTCTCCTCGCAAGACATCATGAAGCCACTTCTTCCCCGGATCGCCGCCCTCCTCTTTTCCGCCCTGGCGGCCGGCGCCGCGCTCGCCGACTACCCGGACCGGGTCGTCACCGTCGTCAACACCTGGGCACCGGGTGGCCCGTCGGACGCCATCATCCGGCCCATCATCGACAAGTTCACGACGAAGTTCGGCCAGACCTTCATCCTCGAGAACCGCAGCGGCGCCAACGGCGCGATCGGCGCGGCCTCGGTGGCGCGCGCCAAGGCCGACGGCTACACGCTGTTGTTCGCCAACGTGGGCCCGATCGCCATCAGCCCCTCGCTGCCGGACAAGCCGCCCTATGACAGCCTGAAGGACTTCCAGCCGATCGGCCAGATCGTGTCGGCCTCCGGCGTGCTGGTGGTGGGCGAGAACTTCCCGGCCAACAACCTGAAGGAGTTCATCGAGTACGCGCGCAAGAACCCGGACAAGATCAGCTACGGCTCGGTCGGTATCGGGAGCAGCACCCACATCGCCGGCGCCACGCTGGCCAAGCAGGCCGGCGTGAAGATGGTGCACGTGCCCTATCGCGGCTCGGCGCAGATCCAGACCGACATCATCGGCGGCCAGATCCAGGCGGCCTTCGTCAACCTGGGCGGCGCGCTGCCGCTGATCCAGGCGCACAAGCTGAAGGCCATCGCCGTCAGCACCGAGAAGCGCTCGGCCATCCTGCCGGACGTGCCCGCCGTCGCCGAGTCCTACCCCGGCTTCGACTTCAACTTCTGGTACGGCCTGATGGCGCCCGCCAACACGCCGCCGGCCGTCATCAACAAGCTGCACGCCGCGCTCGTCGAAGCCCTCGCCGCGCCCGACGTCAAGAAGCTGATGCTGGATGCCGGCCTCGACGTCGCGCCCAGCACCCCGGCGGAGTTCGGCAAGAAGGTCAAGGACGACATGGCCCTGTGGCACCGCGCGGTGGCCAACACGAACCTGCAGTAATCCCGGATCCGAGTCAGAGAGATAGAGCGATGAGCACCAACTACGAAATCCGCGCCATCGACGCGGTAGTGAATATCTGGACCCCCGAAGTGCTCGCGCAGCGCCCCCGCCGGGAGAATTTCTACAGCGGCAAGATGCACGTGGCCGAGTACATCATGCAGGGCCTCGACCACGAAGCGATGCTGCGCCGCATGGACGACGCCGGCATCGAGAAGTCCTTCCTGATCGCGGCCAAGGTCGGCCCGGCCATGCACAAGGCCAGCTACCACGTGCCTTACAGCGCCGTGGCCGAAGCCGTCAACAAGCACCCGGATCGCTTCCTGGGTCTCGCGGGCCTCGATGCCACCGAAGGCATGAATGGCGTGCGCGAACTGGAGAAGGCCGTGCGCGAATACGGCTTCATCGGCGCGCACTACTACCCGCACTGGTTCGAGCTCGCGCCCGACCACGCCAAGTGGTACCCCTTCTACGCCAAGTGCGTGGAGCTGGACGTGCCCGTGCAACTGCAGGTGGGCCAGTCGATGGTCTACGAACCCACGCATCCGCTGCGCAGCGTCGGCCGGCCGATCACGCTGGACTCGGTGGCCTGCGACTTCCCCGAGCTCAAGATCGTCGGCATCCACGTGGGCATCCCATGGACCGACGAGATGATCGCAATGGCGTGGAAGCACCCCAACGTCTACATCGGCACCGACGCCCACGCGCCCAAGTACTGGCCGGAATCCTTCGTCAAGTACATCAACAGCTACGGCCAGGACAAGGTGATCTTCGGCACCGACTTCCCCATCCTGGACTTCAAGCGCGCGCGCGACGAGGTCGAGGCGCTGGGCCTGAAACCCGTGGCCAAGCAGAAGCTGCTGCGCGACAACGCCATGCGCGTGTACGGGCTGGAGGGCCGATGAGCGCGCCGCGCATTCCCAACATCGCCGACCAGCTGGCCATGCACGCGGTGCAGCGGCCGACCAAGACGGCCATCGTCAGCGGCACGCAAACCGTTTCCTACCGCGACGCGAACGAGCGCGTCGAGCATGGCGCCCGTGCGCTGCTGCAGGCCGGCGTGCAGCCGGGTGACGTGGTCGGCGTCGCGCTCAAGGACACCCCGGACCACCTGCTGATGCTGTTCGCGGTGGCCCGCGCCGGCGCCGTGGTGCTGCCCATGGACTGCCGCTGGCTGCCGGCGGAGAAGCAGCGCGTGGTTGCGCATTTCCAGCCCCGCTGCGTGCTGGTCGAACCGGGCGACGACGTCGCCGATGCCCGTTGCGTCACGCTGGATGCGGCCTGGTGGGCTGCCGCGGCCCAGGCGCCGGCGCCCGCAGCCTGGCCGGATGGCGAGCGCGGCTTCTGCCTGTCGCTGTCCTCGGGCACCACTGGCCGGCCGAAGGGCCCGCTGCTGACGCACGCGCAGTTCATGAGCCGGTTCTTCACGCATTACGCGGACCTCGGCTTCGGCAGCCGCGAGACCTACCTGAACGCCACGCCGCTGTACTTCGGTGGCGGCCGCGCCTTCTCGGTCTCCACGCTGTACGTGGGTGGCACTGTGGTGCTGTTCGCGCCGCCCCATACGCCGCAGAGCCTGGCCGAAGCCGTGGCACGCACCAAGGCCACCGTGAGCTTCCTGGTGCCCACCATGCTGCGCCGCCTGCTGGCCGCGCCGGCCGACGTGGTGCAGCCGCTCGCCCGCCTGTCCACGCTGATCTCCTCCGGTTCGCCGCTGACGGCCGAAGAGCGCATCCAGATCCGCGAGCGCCTTTGCCCGAATTTCATCGAGTACTACAGCTCCACCGAAGGCGGCGGGGTCACCGTGCTGTCCTCCGAAGACCAGCTGGCGCATCCGACCTCGGTGGGCCGGCCGGTGTTCGGCGTCGGCATCGAGGTCGTCAACGACGCGAACCAGCCCTTGCCGAACGGCGAAGTCGGCCGCATCCGCTACCGCGGCCCCACGGTTGCCGACGGCTTCTACAACGACGCGGAAGCGGCGCGCGAAGCCTTCGTCGACGGCTGGTTCTATCCCGGCGACCTCGGCATGCTCGATGACGAGGGCTACCTGTTCCTGCGCGGCCGCGCCAAGGACATGATCATCCGCGGCGGCGTCAACATCTATCCGCTGGAGATCGAGACCGTCCTGCTCAATCATCCGCGCATCGCGGAGGCCGCCGTCATCGGCACACCCTCGAAGGAATTCGACGAGGAAGTCGCCGCCTTCGTCAAGACCAGCGGCTCTATCGACGAGGCCGAGGTCAAGGCCTGGTGCAAGCAGAACCTGGCGCCGTACAAGATCCCGCGCCACGTCTTCTTCGTCGACGAGTTCAAGCTCAACTCCTCCGGCAAGATCCTCAAGCCCGAACTGGCGAAACTCCTGCCCACCCTCCTGGCGAAGGAGGCCGCATGAAGATCGAATGCACGCCCGACCTGGCCGAAATGCGGCCGGCCATCCGGCGCTTCGTGACGGACCGGCTCGATCCCCTGACCAGGCGCATCGACGAGACCGGTGAGGTCCCCCCTGAAGCGCTCGCGGAGATGCGCAGCCAGGGCTACCTGGGCATGCGGCTGCCGGAGCAGTTTGGCGGCGGCGGCTTCGACCTGGCGACCTACTGCCTGGTGCAGGAGGAAGTGGCGCGCTCGCACCGCATCTACACGGTGATGATGGACGCCACCAGCGGCCTCACGCCGATCGCGATCACGCGGCACGGCACGCAGGCGCAGAAGGACAAGTACATCGCGAAGATCGCCAGCGGCGAGTGGCTGGCCAGCTTCGGCCTGACGGAACCCGAGGCCGGCTCCGACGCCGCGGCGCTGCGCACCAGTGCCACGCGCGTCGACGGTGGCTGGAAGATCAACGGCCTGAAGCACTTCATCAGCGGCGCGCACCGCGCCGAGGTGGTGATGGTGATCGCGCTCACCGACCCCAAGCTGCGCGCCCGCGGCGGCATCACCGCCTTCCTGGTGGACAAGGGCACGCCGGGCATGGAGATCACGCGGGTCGACAAGACCATCGCCTCCGACCCGATCCAGCTGGCGGAGATCCGCTTCGACGACTGCTTCGTGCCCGATTCCGCCGTGCTCGGCGAGGTCGGCCAGGGCTTCAAGATCGCGATGGGCTCGCTGACCGCCGGCCGCATGGGCGTGTCGGCCGCCTGCATAGGCGCCGCCGACAAGCTGCTGGAACTGGGCGTGGCGTACGCCAAGGACCGCGTCACCTTCGGCCAGCCCCTGTCGGAGCGCCAGTCCATCCAGTGGATGCTGGCCGACTCGGCGACCGAACTGGCCCTGGCGCGCTCGCTGGCCTACGAGACGCTGCGCCGCATCGACGCGGGCGAAGACGTCCCCACCGGCACCAGCATGACCAAGCTGTTCTGCTCCGAGATGGTGGGCCGCGTCGCCGACCGCGTGCTGCAGATCTTCGGCGGCGCCGGCCTGATCCGCGGCGTGCCGGTGGAGCGCTTCTATCGCGACATCCGGCACTACCGCATCGGCGAAGGCTCGTCGGAGGTGCAGCGCATGCTGATCGCGCGCGCCCTGTTCAAGGAATAGGTTCACCGGTTTTCTTCACGATCACGAAAGGCCAGTCCATGCAGTTCCCTCGCCGCGCCGCCGTCGCCTTGCTCGCCCTCGCTGCCGCCGCCCCCGGCGCCTTGCTGGCGCAGCAGGCCTGGCCCACCCATCCGATCAAACTGATCGTGCCCTTCCCGCCGGGCGGCACCGGCGACCTGCTGGGTCGCTTCGCGGCCAAGGAAATGCAAGCGGCTCTCGGCCAGCCGGTGGTGGTGGAGAACAAGGCCGGCGCGGGCGGCTTGATCGGCAGCGATGCCGCCGCGAAGGCCGCTCCCGATGGCTACACCCTGGTGCTGTCCAACATCGCCTCGCACGCGATCGGCCCTGCGGTGTATCCCAAGATGCCTTACGACGCGGTCAAGGACTTCACGCACATCGGCCTGATCGCCGCGGTGCCCAGCGGCATCGCCGTGTCCGCCAACGGCCCGTACAAGACGATGGCGGACCTGCTGGCGAAGGCGCGCACGGGCCCGGGCGTGGTGCGCTTCGGTTCCAACGGCAACGGCACCTCGTCGCACGTGCAGCTGGTGCTGCTGAACCGCGCGGCCAAGGTGGACATCACGCACGTGCCTTACAAGGGCGCGGCGCCGGCGACCGCGGACCTGATCGGCGGCCAGGTCGACGGCCTGATCGCCGCCGTCCCCGACGTCGGCCGCAACACCATGCTGCGGCTGGTCGCCATCACCTCCGAAACGCGCGCCGCCCGCTGGCCCGACGTGCCGACGGTGAAGGAGTTGGGGCTGGCCCCGGTGACCGCGACCAACTGGTTCGGCATCTCCGGCCCGGCCGGCATCCCCGCCGACGTGGCGGACCGCCTGAACGCCGCGCTGGTGCGCGCACTCAACACGCCGGAGCTGGCCGAGCGCCTGCGCGACATGGGCACGGAGCCGAACAAGATGAACCGCGCGGAGTATTCGACGATGGTCTCGACCGACGTGGCGCGCTGGGCCGAAGTGGCCCGCTCCGCCAACATCCACGTGGAATGAAGGAATGGAAATGAAGAAGCGCCTCTTCGGCAAACTGGTCCTGGCGAGCATGTTCTGCATGACCGCCGCGATGGCACAGGACTACCCCAGCAAACCGATCCGCATCATCGTGCCCTACAGTCCGGGCGGCGGCACCGACACCGTGGCCCGCCTGATGGCGCAGAAGCTGACGGCGGCCTTCGGGCAGTCCGTGCTGGTCGACAACAAGCCCGGCGCGTCCGCGAACATCGGCGCCGAGATGGTAGCGCGTGCGCCGGCCGACGGCTACACGATTCTCGTCACGGCGCCCAACTTCACCACCAGCGAAGCGCTGTTCGAGAAGCCGGGCTGGAAATTCGAGGACTTCACGCCGGTGATCCACCTCGTCAAGTACGGCAACGTGCTGGTCGCCGGGCCGGGCACGCAGCTGGCGAGCGTGCAGCAGATGATCGCGGCGGCCAAGGCAGCGCCGAAGTCGCTGTCCTTTGGCTCCGCCGGCACGGGTTCCAACTCGCACCTGGCGATGGAGCTCCTGAACCAGCGCACCGGCACGCAGATCGTCCACATCCCCTACAAGGGCTCGGGCCCGCTGAAGACCGACCTGCTGGGCGGCCACCTGCAGCTGGGCGTCGACGGCCTGGGCGGCCTGTCGGAGCTGATTCGCGCGGGCAAGGTGAAGCCGCTGGCCGTGCTGGCGCCGAAGCGCTCGCCGCTGGCGCCCGAGATCCCCAGCCTCGGCGACATGGGCATCAACGACGTCGATGGCAATGGCTGGTACGGCGCGCTGGTGCCGGCCGGAACGCCGCCCGCGATCGTCGCGAAGTTGAACGCCGCCTTCGCCGCTGCGCTGCAGGCCCCCGACGTGCACCAGCAATTGAACCAGCTGGGCGTCGAGGCCGTGGGCGGCTCCAGCGAGGAGTTCCGCAACTACCTGCTGGGCGAGCGCAAGAAGTGGGCGCAGGTGATCAAGACGGCCAACATCAAGCCGGACTGATTCACAACCAGGCGGGCTGGCCGCTGCCCAGTGCCGGCGGCGGCAGCCCTGCCACGGGACGCTCGCCGTCGAAGCGCATCGGGTGCGCGATCATCGGCGGCAAGCCTTCCTCGGAGGACAGCCGCATCCCGCGCGCAAGCACATGCGGATGCTCCAGCACCTGGCCGATGTCGAGGATCGGCGCGCAAGGCACCGCCGCATCGTCCAGCGTGGCCGCCCAATCCTGCGTGTCGCGCGTCAAGGTCCATGACGTGATCAGCGCGATCAACTCCGAGCGGTTGGCGACACGCGCCTGGTTGGTCGCGAAGCGCGCGTCCTGCGCCACCTCCGCATGCCCTGCCAGCTGGCAAAAGCGCGCGAACTGGCCGTCGTTGCCGATGGCCAGCACCATCTGGCCGTCACGCGTGGCGAACACCTGGTAAGGCACGATGTTCGGATGCGCGTTGCCCATGCGCGTGGGCGTGCGCCCGCCGATCATCTGGTTGGACGCCTGGTTGGCGAGCATGGCCACCTGCACGTCCAGCAGCGCCGCGTCGATGTGGCGTCCGCGTCCCGTCGTCTTGCGCTCGTGGAGTGCGGCGAGGATGGCGGTGGTGGCGTACAGGCCGGTCATGATGTCGGTGACGGCCACGCCCACCTTCTGCGGCTCGCCGCCCTTCTCGCCGGTGACGCTCATGAGTCCGCCCTCCGCCTGGATGGCGAAGTCGTAGCCCGCCTTGTGGGCCAGCGGGCCGTCCTGGCCGTAGCCGGTGACCGAGCAGTAGACGAGGCCGGGGTTGATCGCCTGCAGGCTCGCATAGTCCAGGCCGTACTTGGCCAGCTGGCCGACCTTGTAGTTCTCCAGCAGCACGTCGGCCTCGCGGGCCAGTTCGCGCACCTGGGCCGCGCCGGCCGCGCTGGCGATGTCGATAGACACCGAGCGCTTGCCGCGGTTGGCGCAGACGAAGTAGGCCGCGACGCGGTCCTCGCCCTCGCCCCACCAGGGCGGGCCCCAGGCCCGCGTGTCGTCGCCGGCGCCGGGGCGCTCCACCTTGATCACGTCGGCGCCGTAGTCGGCCAGGATCTGGCCGGACCAGGGCCCGGCCAGCACCCGCGACAGGTCCAGCACGCGCACGCCGGCCAGCGGGCGCGGTTTCGTTGTCTCGGCCATCAGTTGGAGAAGGCAGCGATGCCGGTGATCGCGCGGCCCAGGATCAGCGCGTGGATGTCGTGCGTGCCTTCGTAGGTGTTCACCACCTCCAGGTTCACCAGGTGCCGGGCCACGCCGAATTCGTCGCTGATGCCGTTGCCGCCCATCATGTCGCGCGCCACGCGGGCGATGTCCAGCGCCTTGCCGCAGGAGTTGCGCTTCAGCACGGAAGTGAGTTCGACGGCGGCCGTACCCTCGTCCTTCATGCGGCCCAGGCGCAGGCAGCCCTGCAGGCCCAGGCTGATGTCGGTCAGCATGTCGGCCAGCTTCTTCTGCACCAGCTGGTTGGCGGCGAGCGGGCGGCCGAACTGCTTGCGATCCAGCACGTACTGGCGCGAGCGGTTGAAGCAGTCCTCGGCCGCGCCCAGCGCGCCCCAGGCGATGCCGTAGCGCGCGGAGTTCAGGCAGGTGAAGGGACCCTTCAGGCCGCGCACCTCGGGGAAGGCGTTCTCCTCGGGGCAGAACACTTCGTCCAGCACGATCTCGCCGGTGATGGAGGCACGCAGGCCGACCTTGCCGTGGATGGCCGGGGCGCTGAGGCCTTTCCAGCCCTTTTCCAGCACGAAGCCGCGGATGGCGCCCGCGTCGTCCTTGGCCCAGACCACGAAGACATCGGCGATCGGGCTGTTGGTGATCCACATCTTGGCGCCGGACAGCTTGTAGCCGCCGTCGACCTTGCGGGCGCGGGTGATCATGCTGCCCGGGTCGGAACCGTGGTTCGGTTCGGTCAGGCCGAAGCAGCCGATCCATTCGCCGCTGGCCAGCTTGGGCAGGTACTTCTGCTTCGTCGCCTCGTTGCCGAACTCGTTGATCGGCACCATCACCAGCGAAGACTGCACGGACATCATCGAGCGGTAGCCGGAATCCACGCGTTCCACCTCGCGTGCGACCAGGCCGTAGCTGACGTAGTTGAGGCCGGCGCCGCCGTACTGCTCGGGGATGGTCACGCCCAGCAGGCCCAGTTCGCCCATCTCGCGGAAGATGGACGGATCGGTCTTTTCGTGGCGGAAGGCTTCCTGCACGCGGGGCAGCAGCCGCTCCTGGCAGTAGGCCGCGGCGGCGTCGCGCACCTGGCGCTCGTCGTCAGTCAGCTGGGCATCCAGCAGGAAGGGGTCGGACCAGGAAAAGCGGGCGGAGGAAGTCATGCGGCGATCTCACAAGAGGAGGTTGGCGATGCGCGCGATCCTAGGAGGCCTTGCCTGCCGACGCAAACCATGATTTCTGCGCCAGATATGATGCTTCTTCATTTCTGAAGGAGCCAGGATGCGCCGACAACTGCCATCCACCCAGGCGCTGCAGTGCTTCGAGGCCGCGGCCCGGCACCAGAGCTTTACCCGGGCCGCGCAGGAGCTGGCCCTGACCCAGGGCGCCGTGTCGCGCCAGGTTGCCGCGCTGGAAGACCTGGTAGGCGTAGCGCTGTTCCGCCGCACCCGGCACGGAATGACCCTGACCGTCGCCGGGGCCGACTACGCGCGCCAGGTCGGCCAGCGCCTGGACGCGCTGGAGCGTGACACCCTGGACCTGCGCAGCCGCCGCGGCCACGGCGATCGCCTTGCCCTCGCCTCGGTGCCCACGTTCGCGGAGCGCTGGCTGATGCCGCGCCTGCCCGGCCTGGCGAAGCTTCATCCGCAGCTGCAAGTGCACATCGAGGCACGCACGCGGCCTTTCCTCTTCGCCGATGCGCAGGTCGACGCCGCCCTGTTCGCGGGCACGCCGGAGCAGTTGCGCCAGTGGGCCGGCACGCAGGCCGTCCTGCTGCTGCCGGAGGAAGTGATTCCAGTCTGCAAACCCTCGCTGCTCAAGGGCGGCCGGCCCTTCACGCCCAAGGCGCTGGCCGCGCTGCCCCTGCTGCAGCAGTCCACCCGGCCCGAGGCCTGGCGCCAATGGTTCGATGCCCAGGGCGTGGACGCCGAACACGCGATGGCCGGGCCGCGTTACGAACTGTTCTCGCTGCAGATGGCGGCGGCCAGGTGCGGCCTGGGGGTCGCGCTGGTGCCGACCCTGCTGGCCCAGCAGGAGCTGCAGGCCGGTACGCTGGCCATCGCCTGCGACCGGCCGCTGCGCGGCCAGCGCAGCTATTACCTGGTGCAGCCGGCCGAGGGCGAACGGCCGGCGCTGGCGGCTTTCCGGGACTGGCTGCAGGCCGAGACGGGACGACCCTAGTTGTCCTATAGATAGAACATATCCTAGAATGGGGAAATGAGCATTCCCCAGCGCCGGCCGCAGACCCTGGCGCAAAAACTGATTGGCCGCGCCAGTGGCCGCAGCCACGTGGCCCCCGGCGAAATCGTCAGCTCCAAGGTCGACCTGGCGATGTTCCACGACTCCTCCGGGCCGCGGCGGCTGAAGCCGATGCTGGAGGAGCTGGGCGCGCAGATCTGGGACAAGGACCGCATCGTGCTGGTCATGGACCACTACGTGCCCGAGCAGGACGACGATTCGCGCAAGATCGTGCGCATCGCGCGCGACTGGGCCGCGGAGCAGAAGCTGCCCCACGTCTACGACAGCATCGGCATCTGCCACGTGGTGCTGCCGCAGAAGGGGCATA
>NZ_JABBFX010000009.1 GCF_012927085.1 Ramlibacter agri
AAATTCAAAAAGCTTGACCGGCTTTCAAAAAATGTGTCATAATCGAAGGCTTCGCTGATCGCAGCGAGGTTGGCAAGAAAAGAAGGCGCAACGCTGGAGATTCTTGCAGGTTCGTTAACAAATTACAGCCGATAAGCGTGGGCGTTTGGTGGGCAGGAATTGCCAAGTTCTTCGGAACAAATCAAACGCTCTACGAAAAGAAGTGAAGTTCACTTCGATTCCTATGAGCAAACATCAAGATCGAACTGTAGAGTTTGATCCTGGCTCAGATTGAACGCTGGCGGAATGCTTTACACATGCAAGTCGAACGGCAGCACGGGGGCAACCCTGGTGGCGAGTGGCGAACGGGTGAGTAATACATCGGAACGTGCCCAGTTGTGGGGGATAACGTAGCGAAAGCTACGCTAATACCGCATACGAACTGAGGTTGAAAGCGGGGGATCGCAAGACCTCGCGCAATTGGAGCGGCCGATGGCAGATTAGGTAGTTGGTAGGGTAAAGGCCTACCAAGCCGACGATCTGTAGCTGGTCTGAGAGGACGACCAGCCACACTGGGACTGAGACACGGCCCAGACTCCTACGGGAGGCAGCAGTGGGGAATTTTGGACAATGGGCGCAAGCCTGATCCAGCCATTCCGCGTGCAGGATGAAGGCCCTCGGGTTGTAAACTGCTTTTGTACGGAACGAAAAGGCTCTCTCTAATACAGAGGGCTGATGACGGTACCGTAAGAATAAGCACCGGCTAACTACGTGCCAGCAGCCGCGGTAATACGTAGGGTGCAAGCGTTAATCGGAATTACTGGGCGTAAAGCGTGCGCAGGCGGTTATGTAAGACAGGTGTGAAATCCCCGGGCTTAACCTGGGAACTGCATTTGTGACTGCATAGCTAGAGTACGGTAGAGGGGGATGGAATTCCGCGTGTAGCAGTGAAATGCGTAGATATGCGGAGGAACACCGATGGCGAAGGCAATCCCCTGGACCTGTACTGACGCTCATGCACGAAAGCGTGGGGAGCAAACAGGATTAGATACCCTGGTAGTCCACGCCCTAAACGATGTCAACTGGTTGTTGGGTCTTCACTGACTCAGTAACGAAGCTAACGCGTGAAGTTGACCGCCTGGGGAGTACGGCCGCAAGGTTGAAACTCAAAGGAATTGACGGGGACCCGCACAAGCGGTGGATGATGTGGTTTAATTCGATGCAACGCGAAAAACCTTACCTACCCTTGACATGTCTGGAATCCCGCAGAGATGTGGGAGTGCTCGAAAGAGAGCCAGAACACAGGTGCTGCATGGCTGTCGTCAGCTCGTGTCGTGAGATGTTGGGTTAAGTCCCGCAACGAGCGCAACCCTTGTCATTAGTTGCTACGAAAGGGCACTCTAATGAGACTGCCGGTGACAAACCGGAGGAAGGTGGGGATGACGTCAAGTCCTCATGGCCCTTATGGGTAGGGCTACACACGTCATACAATGGCTGGTACAGAGGGTTGCCAACCCGCGAGGGGGAGCTAATCTCATAAAACCAGTCGTAGTCCGGATCGCAGTCTGCAACTCGACTGCGTGAAGTCGGAATCGCTAGTAATCGCGGATCAGCATGTCGCGGTGAATACGTTCCCGGGTCTTGTACACACCGCCCGTCACACCATGGGAGCGGGTTCTGCCAGAAGTAGTTAGCCTAACCGCAAGGAGGGCGATTACCACGGCAGGGTTCGTGACTGGGGTGAAGTCGTAACAAGGTAGCCGTATCGGAAGGTGCGGCTGGATCACCTCCTTTCTGGAAACCGCAATTCCCGAATCAAACGTCCACACTTATCGGTTGTTGGAAGATGTCGCCAGCGACGTTTCGCTCTTTGCTGCTGCAGCGACCGGCCCCGGGTCTGTAGCTCAGTTGGTTAGAGCACCGTCTTGATAAGGCGGGGGTCGTTGGTTCGAGACCAACCAGACCCACCATCTCCTTTGATCTGAAATCCTGGGGGATTAGCTCAGCTGGGAGAGCACCTGCTTTGCAAGCAGGGGGTCGTCGGTTCGATCCCGTCATCCTCCACCATTCGTATCCTGTAGAATCCGGGTTTCCCCGGAAGTCAACACCTAAGCGGCTTGATCGAAAGACCAGGCTGTTTTGTTGTTGATTGCGAGATTGCTCGCAAATCAATCGGCTGTTCTTTAACAATTCATAGAGTCGAATCAGCGTTGTTAGCGGAAAGAGCGTCATGGCTCACCGTGCCGCTAGCAACAATTTTTTGATTGCGTCAACCAGACTTCAATTGAGCGAAAGCGAGATTTGAAGATAACGGCATAACGCGCGAGGTGAAAGACCTCGCAAGTACTTGAATCGACGGCGAATCCTCGTGAGAGGGGTCAAAGTTATAGGGTCAAGTGACTAAGAGCATGTGGTGGATGCCTTGGCGATTACAGGCGACGAAGGACGTGATAGCCTGCGATAAGCTTCGGGGAGCTGGCAAATAAGCTTTGATCCGGAGATTTCCGAATGGGGAAACCCACCGCGCAAGCGGTATCGCACGATGAATACATAGTCGTGCGAGGCGAACCGGGTGAACTGAAACATCTCAGTAGCTCGAGGAAAAGACATCAACCGAGATTCCGAAAGTAGTGGCGAGCGAAATCGGAACAGCCTGCTAGTGATAGCGCAGAACTTAGCGGAACGGCTTGGAAAGGCCGGCTACAGAGGGTGATAGCCCCGTACGCGAAAAGATCTGTGTGGTACTGAGCTAGCGAAAAGTAGGGCGGGACACGAGAAATCCTGTCTGAAGATGGGGGGACCATCCTCCAAGGCTAAATACTCGTAATCGACCGATAGTGAACTAGTACCGTGAGGGAAAGGCGAAAAGAACCCCAGGCGGGGAGTGAAATAGATCCTGAAACCGCATGCTTACAAAAAGTAGGAGCCCGCAAGGGTGACTGCGTACCTTTTGTATAATGGGTCAGCGACTTACATTCAGTGGCAAGGTTAACCGAATAGGGTAGCCGCAGGGAAACCGAGTCCGAACAGGGCGTCCAGTCGCTGGGTGTAGACCCGAAACCAAGTGATCTATCCATGGCCAGGATGAAGGTGCCGTAACAGGTACTGGAGGTCCGAACCGACTAGTGTTGCAAAACTAGCGGATGAGCTGTGGATAGGGGTGAAAGGCTAAACAAACTTGGAAATAGCTGGTTCTCTCCGAAAACTATTTAGGTAGTGCCTCAAGTATTACCTGCGGGGGTAGAGCACTGTTTTGGCTAGGGGGTCATGGCGACTTACCAAACCAAGGCAAACTCCGAATACCGCAGAGTACAGCTTGGGAGACAGAGCACCGGGTGCTAACGTCCGGACTCAAGAGGGAAACAACCCAGACCGCCAGCTAAGGTCCCTAAAATTGGCTAAGTGGGAAACGAAGTGGGAAGGCTAAAACAGTCAGGATGTTGGCTTAGAAGCAGCCATCATTTAAAGAAAGCGTAATAGCTCACTGATCGAGTCGTCCTGCGCGGAAGATGTAACGGGGCTAAGCCAGTTACCGAAGCTGCGGATTTGCACGCAAGTGCAAGTGGTAGGAGAGCGTTCTGTAAGCCTGTGAAGGTGTCTCGAGAGGGATGCTGGAGGTATCAGAAGTGCGAATGCTGACATGAGTAGCGTTAAAGCGGGTGAAAAGCCCGCTCGCCGTAAGCGCAAGGTTTTCTACGCAACGTTCATCGGCGTAGAGTGAGTCGGCCCCTAAGGCGAGGCAGAGATGCGTAGCTGATGGGAAACAGGTCAATATTCCTGTACCGATCAATAGTGCGATGTGGGGACGGAGAAGGTTAACTCAGCCGGGTGTTGGATGTCCCGGTTCAAGCCTGTAGTCGTGCCTGGTAGGAAAATCCGCCGGGCTTAGATGAGGGGTGATAACGAGGCGGCTTGCCGCCGAAGTGAGTGATACCCTGCTTCCAGGAAAAGCCACTAAGCTTCAGCTATTGACGACCGTACCGCAAACCGACACTGGTGCGCGAGATGAGTATTCTCAGGCGCTTGAGAGAACTCGGGAGAAGGAACTCGGCAAATTGACACCGTAACTTCGGAAGAAGGTGTGCCGCAAGTCAGTGAAGTCCCTCGCGGATGGAGCTAAAAGCGGTTGCAAAAAATCGGTGGCTGCGACTGTTTAATAAAAACACAGCACTCTGCAAACACGAAAGTGGACGTATAGGGTGTGACGCCTGCCCGGTGCTGGAAGATTAAGTGATGGGGTGCAAGCTCTTGATCGAAGTCCCAGTAAACGGCGGCCGTAACTATAACGGTCCTAAGGTAGCGAAATTCCTTGTCGGGTAAGTTCCGACCTGCACGAATGGCGTAACGATGGCCACACTGTCTCCTCCCGAGACTCAGCGAAGTTGAAATGTTTGTGATGATGCAATCTCCCCGCGGAAAGACGGAAAGACCCCATGAACCTTTACTGTAGCTTTGTATTGGACTTTGAACGGATCTGTGTAGGATAGGTGGGAGGCTTTGAAGCCGGGTCGCTAGATCTGGTGGAGCCAACGTTGAAATACCACCCTGGTGCGTTTGAGGTTCTAACCTAGGCCCGTTATCCGGGCCGGGGACAGTGCATGGTAGGCAGTTTGACTGGGGCGGTCTCCTCCCAAAGCGTAACGGAGGAGTTCGAAGGTACGCTAGTTACGGTCGGACATCGTGACGATAGTGCAATGGCATAAGCGTGCTTAACTGCGAGACTGACAAGTCGAGCAGATGCGAAAGCAGGACATAGTGATCCGGTGGTTCTGTATGGAAGGGCCATCGCTCAACGGATAAAAGGTACTCTGGGGATAACAGGCTGATACCGCCCAAGAGTTCATATCGACGGCGGTGTTTGGCACCTCGATGTCGGCTCATCTCATCCTGGGGCTGTAGCCGGTCCCAAGGGTATGGCTGTTCGCCATTTAAAGAGGTACGTGAGCTGGGTTTAAAACGTCGTGAGACAGTTTGGTCCCTATCTTCCGTGGGCGCTGCAGATTTGAGGAAGCCTGCTCCTAGTACGAGAGGACCGGAGTGGACACACCTCTGGTGTACCTGTTGTCACGCCAGTGGCATTGCAGGGTAGCTAAGTGTGGAAGAGATAACCGCTGAAAGCATCTAAGCGGGAAACTCGTTTCAAGATGAGATCTGCCGGGGCCTTGAGCCCCCTGAAGAGTCGTTCTAGACCAGGACGTTGATAGGCTGGGTGTGGAAGCGCAGTAATGCGTTAAGCTAACCAGTACTAATTGCTCGTGCGGCTTGACCCTATAACTTTGATCAGACGATCAAGGTGTTGTGCCAGGGTTGAACGCAATCAAAATCCCACAGCTGTAAAGCTGCTGCTGATAAGACTCTATGAATTGGCTGCCTTGCTCCAAAAGCAAGGTGGCAACAAGTTATGCCTGATGACCATAGCGAGGTGGTCCCACTCCTTCCCATCCCGAACAGGACAGTGAAACGCCTCTGCGCCGATGATAGTGCGGATTCCCGTGTGAAAGTAGGACATCGTCAGGCTGTTAT
>NZ_JABBFX010000010.1 GCF_012927085.1 Ramlibacter agri
CAACATCAGCCAGGTGCGCGGCTCGAACTTCGCCGACCACCTGTACGGCAGCGACACGACGGCCTACGTCGAAGGCTTCGACGGGCGCGGCGGCAACGACACCATCGACGGGCGCGGCGGCATCGACCAGTACCGCATGGACGGCGCCACCACCGGCGGCAGCGTCGACCTGATGGCCGGCACGGCCAACGACGGCCAGGGCGGCACCGACACGCTGCTGAACATCGAGTGGGCGCGCGGCTCGGCCTTCAACGACACGCTCACGGGCAACGACGGCGCCAACAACCTGCAGGGCATGGCCGGCAACGACCAGATGTTCGGCAACGGCGGCAGCGATACGCTGGACGGCGGCGCGGGTGACGACACCCTGGTCGGCGGCGCCGGCAACGACAGCGTGCTCGGCGGCGACGGCAACGACTACATCGTGGCCGCCGCTCCGGGCTGGGGCGGCAGCGACACCATCGACGGCGGCAACGGCACTGACGTCGTGGTCTATGACTATTCCGGTTCCGCCACGGCGATCAGCTTCACGGCCACCGGCGCGAGCGGCACCCAGGCGGATTACCTCGGCGGCACCGACACGCTCCTCAACGTCGAGGAGATGGAGATCCACGGGAGCTCCGCCGGCGACACCATCGTCGGCGATTCCATGCGCCAGGTCATCTTCGGCCATGGCGGCAACGACACGCTGACCGGCGGTGGCGGCGCGGACAGCTTCAGCTACGAGGCCGGCGTGGCGAGCGGCGTGGACCGGATCACCGACTTCACGCGGGCCGAGGACGACCTCTCCTTCGAGAACCTGCAGCTGGATGGCAACGTGCTGTCCGGCGACGACGCCAGCGGCCTGGGCCTGGGCCAGATCATGGTCGGCAGCTACCAGGGCGGCGTCACGCGCGTGTATGTCGGCACCGACTCGGTGGCCGGCGCCGACGTCGTGATCGACCTGGTGGGCCATTTCTCGGCCGACGGCTTCGACGTCTCCGCCCAGGACTGGGGCACCTCGGTGCAGTATTTCGGGCCGACCGAGGGCGACGACTACATCGTCGCCGACGATTCGAACGATTCCGGCGACGCCTGGGGCGGCAATGACTACGTCGACGCCGCGGGCGGCAACGATTCGATCGGCGGCGGCGACGGCAACGACACGCTCCTGGGCGGCCCGGGCAACGACTCGCTGATGGGCGAGGCCGGTGACGACCAGCTGTTCGGCGGGCCCGGCCAGGACACGCTGATCGGCGGGGCCGGCAACGACACGCTGGACGGCGGCGCCATCACCGACCTGGTGAACTACACCGACCTGAACTGGGTGCGTTTCGACGGCGCCACCACCGGGGTGGTGGTGGACCTGGGCGCCGGCACGGCGCAGGACGGACAGGGCGGCACCGACACGCTGGTCAACATCAACTGGGTGAGCGGCACGCAGTACGACGACCGCCTGACCGGCGCGGCGACCAACATCTTCGAGCAGTTCGAAGGCGGCGCCGGCAACGACACGATCGACGGCGGGGCGATCGACGCGTCGAACAACTTCACCGGCGCGCGCGTGTCCTACCAGAACTCCAGCGGTGCCGTGACGGTGGACCTCGCCACCGGCCAGGCCCAGGATGGCATGGGCGGCACCGACACGCTGTCCAACATCAGCCAGGTGCGCGGCTCGAACTTCGCCGACCACCTGTACGGCAGCGACACGACGGCCTACGTCGAAGGCTTCGACGGGCGCGGCGGCAACGACACCATCGACGGGCGCGGCGGCATCGACCAGTACCGCATGGACGGCGCCACCACCGGCGGCAGCGTCGACCTGATGGCCGGCACGGCCAACGACGGCCAGGGCGGCACCGACACGCTGCTGAACATCGAGTGGGC
>NZ_JABBFX010000011.1 GCF_012927085.1 Ramlibacter agri
GCGCCGGGGGCGAGCTGGTCGGTGTCGATGTCGGCGCCCAGGCGCCAGACCTTGTGCTGGTCCTTGTCGCTCATGCCAGCACCTCGCGCGGGTCGGTGATGCGGCCTCGCAGCGCGGAGGCTGCCACCGTGTACGGCGAGGCCAGGTAGACCTGCGCGGTCGCCGAGCCCATGCGGCCCTTGAAGTTGCGCGCGGTGGTCGCCACCACGTTGGCGCCGTCCGGGATGCTGCCGCCGTAGCCGGAGCAGGCACCGCAGGCTGTGGGGAGCAGTTCGGCTCCCGCGTCCAGCAGCACGCCCAGCACGCCTTCGGCTTGCGCGGCTTGCTGGTCTTGCAGGCTGGCCGGCGCGACCATCAGCCGCACGCCCTGGGCGACGCGATGGCCCTTGAGCACGGACGCGGCAGCACGCAGGTCGTCCAGCTTGGCGCCGGTGCAGGCGCCGACGTAGGCGGCCTGCACGGAGACTTCCGTGAATTCGCCTACAGGCTTCGTGTTGGCAGGGCTGTGCGGCGCAGCGACCTGCGGGGCCAGCGACGCCGCATCGAAGCGGAAGGTCTTGGCGACCGATTCGTCCACGTCGTCATCCGTATGCCAATGTTCGAGATCGATGGCTTCCGCGGGCACGCCCGTCCCGAGCAGCCAGTCGCGCGTGGTCGCGTCGGGCGCGATGAGGCCCGCCTGCGCACCCATCTCCGCGCTCATGTTGGACATCGTCATGCGCTCCTGCATCGACAGCGCCTGCACGGCCGGACCGCAGAACTCCACCGCCTGGTAGTCACCGCCGTTCATGCCGAAGCGCCCCACCATGTGCAGCATCATGTCCTTGGCCGTGACACCAGGCGACAGCTTGCCGTCCCACCACATGCGCAAGGTCATCGGAACCCGCACCCAGATCTCGCCGGTGACCACGACCCCGAGCATCTCGGTGCTGCCGATGCCGAACATGTAGGCGCCGAAAGCTCCGCCCGTGGGCGAATGCGAGTCGCCGCCCACGCAGAACATGCCGGGGCGGATATGCCCCTTCTGCGGCAGCACCACGTGGCAGATGCCGATGCTGTCGTAGACGTGGGGCAGCTTCTGCTCCGCGGCCCAGTCGCGCGCGATGCGCACGATCTTGCGCGAATCGTCGTCCTGCTCGGGCACGTAGTGGTCCATGACCAGCACGATGCGGTCCTTGTCCCAGATCTGCGCGCCCAGCTCCTCCAGCATCGGCTTCAGCCGCCGCGGCCCGGAGGAGTCGTGGAACATCGCCAGGTCGACCTTGGAGCTGACGATTTCGCCGGGGGCCACGTGGCTGCGGCCACTGGCGCGG
>NZ_JABBFX010000012.1 GCF_012927085.1 Ramlibacter agri
ACCAACATCGAGGACCTGCGGGTCCTGGCGCAGAAGCGCGTGCCGCGCATGTTCTATGACTACGCGGATTCCGGCTCCTGGACGGAGAGCACCTACCGCGCCAACGAAGCCGACTTCGAGAAGATCCTGCTGCGCCAGCGGGTGGCCGTGAACATGGAGGGCCGCAGCACCCGCACCACCATGGTCGGCCAGGAGGTCGCCATGCCGGTGGCGATCGCCCCGACCGGCCTGACCGGGATGCAGCACGCCGACGGCGAGATCCTGGCGGCGAAGGCGGCCAAGAAGGCCGGCATCCCCTTCACCCTGTCCACCATGAGCATCTGCTCGATCGAGGACGTGGCGGAGGCCACCGGCCGACATCCCTTCTGGTTCCAGCTGTACGTGATGCGCGACCGCGGCTTCATCGAGGCGCTGATCGACCGCGCCAAGGCCGCCGGCTGCTCCGCCCTGGTGGTGACGCTGGACCTGCAGATCCTGGGCCAGCGCCACAAGGACCTGAAGAACGGCCTGTCGGCGCCGCCCAAGCTCACCGCGGCGAACGTCCTGAACCTGATGACGAAACCGCGCTGGTGCCTGGGCATGCTGGGCACCAGGCGCCGCCAGTTCGGCAACATCGTCGGCCACGTCAAGGGCATCGAGAACATGGGTTCGCTGTCCGAGTGGACGGCCAAGCAGTTCGACCCGCGCCTGTCCTGGGCGGACGTCGAATGGATCAAGAGCCGCTGGGGCGGCAAGCTGATCCTGAAAGGCGTGCAGGACCTCGAGGACGCCAAGCTGGCCGCCGACTCCGGCGCCGACGCGGTCATCGTCTCCAACCACGGCGGCCGCCAGCTCGATGGCGCGCCCTCCTCCATCTCCGCCCTGCCCGCCATCGCCGACGCGGTGGGCGACCGGATCGAGGTGCACATGGACGGTGGCATCCGCTCGGGCCAGCACGTGCTGAAGGCCGTGGCCCTGGGCGCGCGCGGCGTCTACATCGGCCGCGCCATGCTGTATGGCCTGGGCGCGATGGGCGAGGCCGGCGTCGACAAGGCGCTGGCGATCATCCGCAACGAGCTGGACCTGTCGATGGCTTTCTGCGGCCGCACCGACATCGGCACGGTGGA
>NZ_JABBFX010000013.1 GCF_012927085.1 Ramlibacter agri
CGCGGCATCACGATCAACACCGCGCACGTCGAGTACGAGACGCAGAACCGTCACTACGCGCACGTGGACTGCCCCGGCCACGCCGACTACGTGAAGAACATGATCACCGGTGCCGCCCAGATGGACGGCGCCATCCTGGTGGTGTCGGCCGCTGACGGCCCGATGCCCCAGACGCGCGAGCACATCCTGCTGGCGCGCCAGGTGGGCGTGCCCTACATCATCGTGTTCATGAACAAGTGCGACATGGTGGACGACGCGGAACTGCTGGAACTGGTCGAAATGGAAGTGCGCGAACTGCTCACCAAGTACGACTTCCCCGGCGACGAGACGCCCATCATCAAGGGTTCGGCCAAGCTGGCGCTGGAAGGCGACAAGGGCGACCTGGGCGAGAAGGCCATCATGAGCCTGGCCGACGCGCTGGACACCTACATCCCGACGCCCGAGCGCGCCGTGGACGGTGCCTTCCTGATGCCGGTGGAAGACGTGTTCTCCATCTCCGGCCGTGGCACGGTGGTGACCGGCCGCGTGGAGCGTGGCGTGGTCAAGGTCGGCGAGGAAATCGAGATCGTGGGCCTGGCCCCGACCGTGAAGACCACCTGCACCGGCGTGGAAATGTTCCGCAAGCTGCTGGACCAGGGTCAAGCGGGCGACAACGTGGGCATCCTGCTGCGCGGCACCAAGCGTGAAGAAGTGCAGCGCGGCCAGGTGCTGGCCAAGCCGGGCAGCGTGAAGCCGCACACGCACTTCACCGCCGAGATCTACGTGCTGTCCAAGGACGAAGGCGGCCGCCACACGCCGTTCTTCAACAACTATCGCCCGCAGTTCTACTTCCGCACGACGGACGTGACCGGCGCGATCGAGCTGCCGAAGGACAAGGAAATGGTCATGCCCGGCGACAACGTGACGATCACCGTCAAGCTGATCGCCCCGATCGCGATGGAAGAAGGCCTGCGCTTCGCCATCCGCGAAGGCGGCAAGACCGTCGGCGCCGGCGTCGTTGCCAAGATCATGGAGTAA